>CAZFUG010000012.1:4985-22825 GCA_964522035.1 uncultured bacterium | reverse complement strand
TATTTTTCGGGGCGGGTTCGCATGCGCAGCACGTTGACTGAAATTGGCCTGACACTCAGGCGGTCGGCAACGGCGGGAACATGGGTGATCTGCAGAGAACCCGGTTCGGTATTATCGACCCAGCGCTGCAGGTTGCCGCCGATGCAGGCACCATGAATTCTTATTTTCAGGCTGTCGCCGGCGAAAAGGCGCCGGAAGGTAATGGGCGTGCCTTTCTGCGGTCTTGACTCTGCAGAATAGACGCCGGCACCTGGCTTGTAGATGATCGCCCTGATCAGCCATTCGCTGGCAGCACTGATGAATTCAGGGCCCGGGTTAGATTCTTTTATGTAGTTTTCGAGATCGACGGTAGAGAGCGCGGTGCCTTCGCCGGCGATCAACAGCAGATTGAGGTTTGAATCGATATTGGTCGGGCCGGTGATAAAAATGTGGCCGGGGGTGACGATAACGAGGTCAGAGCCGATATCGCCGCGCAGGTAGACTGAGCGTTCAGAGAAAATCAGGCGGGCGCCCTGCAGATTCGCGGCATTGATGTTGTTGAAGCCCTTGAAGCGCATGTCGGTAGAGAGAACGATGTATTTTTCGTCGAGTTCGTCCTGTTCGTAACGGGTCGAATTCGGGCCGCGGTAACTGTCAGAAAACAGATGCGCCTCGCCCGGATGATAATCGATTTCATTGGGTTTGCCGTTGATAAAGCCCTTGCCATCGGCGTCGATATAAATACCGCGGGACCGGCTGAAAGAACGCAGCTGATCGAAATCGGGTCGCCAGTGGGGAATAAACGAATTATAGCCCTGAGAGTCACGATCAACAAAGACGTCTGTCGGGTTTTTACCTTCGAGACTGTCGACGGCCTGCTGCATGCGCAGGCTTGAATTCATGGCAACGGCACTGTTTCCCTGTTCGATACGCGGCTGACTGGTGCCACGGCGGTAAAAATACATGGCAGTCTGCACCGGCCCGGCAAAGGTATGTGAATCTACAACCACCGGGGTTTCGCAATAAAGCGGGCCGCGGCTGGGCGATTCACCGGCGCGCGCGAAGCGGCGACCGTAATTGTATGGCAGCGGCAGAGTGCCTGTGGCGGCAGCAAAAGGGTCGCCACCTTCGGGTGCAAACATTTTAAAAAGCAGAACCGGGTCGTGACAGACACCCTGACGGTTGAGCCAGCCGGCATTGAAGATGGCGGCATTGGCGCTGACAAAGCCGTCGAGAGAACCGGCGGCTTCGACCCATGATTGAATCGGGGTGCCGTAGTAGTATTCGTCGAGGCTGCTGAAGACTCCGAAGTTTTTCACAAGATCGTAAAGCTGCACGACTGCCGAAGTTGAATAGCGGTAGCGGCCGCAGCGCCCTTCGCTGAGAACCTGGTATTGCAGGCTTTCATCGAGCAGTGGCGTAGCCGGGTTGTCATCGGCAAAAACCTTGCGCACCGAAATGATTCTGAACCAGGCTTCGGCCTTCTGGCCAAACTGCACCCAGGTGTCGGTTTCGAGATTATCAGAAAAAAATACGGCGGTAAGCGCACCCGGGTTGGCAGCCCGATCAGAAGCAACAATCGCCGCCCGCATTTTTTCAATCGCATGGTTGATGCCTGACTCGGCAGCAAGGCGTGCCTGGCGACTGGCAATACGCATCATGCCAAGATCGCGGTCAGCACGATAGACCCTGACCATCAACGCCAAGACGAGAACGACAGTAAAGCCGATCATTACGAGGATCGGCAGCAGCGATTGTTTTTCGTCAGGTATGCGGGTCATTGGTTTCTCAGCTGAATTATCCGTATAAATTCACGGGAAGTGACACTGCCATCGGGAGAGTCTGCCTTGAAGCTTATTTCGAGGCGACCCGGCGAAACTCTGGTGAATTTTCCGTCGTGGCAGTTGGTAACGAGAGGATTGGCGAAACGCCCGAGTCTTTTCATTCCGGTGGTAGCTGCAGCATTGCGTGTAACATAGGTTAAAGCGCCGTCAGCAAAAACAAAGCCTTCTTCAAACACTGATGGAATCAGAGCACTGTTGTCAGCGGCAGTTCTGAAAAAACATTCACGGGAAGTTCCGTTGAACGGGTGCTCGAACTGCACGGAATTGGCGATTTCGTTGCTGACTTCATCGAGCATGTCATTGATATTCTGCACCCAGGCAAATTTCTGCTGAGCGCGCTTCATGTCGTCAGAGTTGAGAAAAAAGAAAAAGACCGAAGCACCGCCGGCTACCGCAAGAAAAACGGTGAACAGGGCGATTTCCCAGAGCGTGATACCGTTGCGGCTGTTTTTCATGGTCGCATTCTCGCACGCAGATATTCAAGACTGAGATTCTTGGTCAGCGGAAACATGCCCCATCTTACCTGAGCACGCACCAGCACATTGGCAGGGAGCTCTGGATGCGGCAGAACCTCGATTCGACCAACCAGACCAAGATCTTCGCAACCGGGCACCGACTCGAAAGGGCTGCTGAAACTGCGTTCGAACGGGCGGCTCAAAGCCCCTTCCATAAGGTTTTCGAGGGCGACAGAGGCCCGCAGATGAGCATCTGATTCAAAGACCGGTATGGCTTTGATCGACCAGAGCTGCACGAAAGGCCAGAGAAAAAATGTGGCAATGCCGACATACAGCAGCTTTTCAAACATCGATCGGGGCGCTGAGTCTGACATTTTGTTCCTCTACCGGTTATTTCAGAGAATACAGCCCGGTTAAATCAGTTCAGGGCTGAATACTCGCGCAGTTCCTTCATGAATTTCTCGGCCATGACGATTTTTTCCTCATCCTTGGCGACCTGAACGTAGCTCTTCCAGGTGTCGATGGCGTCGTTGTGCATGCCCAGGCGCTCATAGATAACGGCAAGGTTGTAGAGTGCCTTGTCGAGGAACGGGTCCTGTTTGAGGGCAGCGAGGTAAACATCTATGGCCTCTTCGTAGCAGCGTTCCATGTCGAGCAGACAGGCAAGGTTATACAGAGCCTGAGTATTGCGGGGGTAAATATTGAGAATGTCGCGATAGGCGTCCATGGCGCCGTCAACGTCAGATTTGCGGAATTTTTCGTAGGCTTCGGTCAGGCGCCGTGATAAATCTGAATGCAGAACCGGCATTACACGGGCCTTTTTGGCCTTCGTCGCCGCTGTTTTTTCGGCTACCGGAAGGTTTGAAGCGTATTGCTTGTAGTAATGGCGCACTTTGCGCACGTAGTTCTGGGTTTCGCGGAAAGGCGGCACGCCACCATGCTTGTCGACATTACCAGGGCCGGCATTATAGGCGGCAAGAGCCAGATCAACCTTGCCATTGAAGCGTTTGAGCATCATCTTCAGATAACCGGCGCCACCGAGAATATTCTGGCGCGGGTTGAAGGAATCAGAGCAACCGACCAGGCGGGCGGTCGAGGGTATCAGCTGCATCAGGCCCTGAGCGCCTTTCGACGACATTGCCTGCGGGTCGAAGTCAGATTCTACCTTGATTACCGATTTGATCAGGTATGGGTCAATACCATGCGTCTGCGCTGCTTCGTTGATGTATTTGCTGAAGGTTTCGTCGTTGGGCAGCAGAAATTTCTGGGCCGGAGCCATAGAGCTGGCGGCAAAGCTTGTCGGAGCAGGAGAATCCGGGCCTTCCCGTTCCTTTTTACTGGTGACGACAATTTTATAGTTGCGGTTTGGCGGGCTGTCGGTGAGAAACAGCCGGCCGTGTTCGTCGCGGTATGAATAAATGGCAGCGCCAGCCTGAGCGGCCAGCCCAAGGATCATTATTCCGGCAAACCACAGTGCACGTTTCAACCAGGCCCTCCTGAAGGCGATAATAAATATTTCAGCCAGAAAAGCTGCAACGGTAATCCGTTAGCCTTTCTATCGAATTCTCCTATCAGAATCGACAAACAGCAGTGAATTCATTATAGCAGATTCAAGAATTCTTCAGCACCTGTCAGAAAATTTTTCTAAAAGCAGCGAATCCTGATTTGCTTGAAATCAGGATTCGTCAGGATTCGTATGTGGTGGTGTAAGGTCAGCTGTTCTGGCGGTGGAGATATTCCCAGCTGAGAACGCACGAGGTAAAGTGCCAGTTGTCGTCTTCGGAAATTTCCTTGCCGCCGGCGATCTTTTTGGAAATTCCTTCGCACAGCCAGCATTCCCGGTGCTGAGCGGCATACATGTGAGTGAGAGCTTCGAGTGTAGGGGGTTCAGTCGGCTGCGGGGGCACCACTTTGAGAACCGGTTTCTGCACGGTGGTCGCGGTTGCCGGTGCGGGGGCACTGCTGTGGTTTTCTTCTATGATTGGGGTCATGGTTGGCACTGCTACTGAATTACTCATTACTACCTCAAAAATTTATGGTCTGCTCGGGTGGGGCAATTATAAAAGTTAAAATGTTCCGATTGCAAATCGTATGTTTCGTTCACAAGCACCATTTGAAGCGCGCCTGGCGGAAAAAATTCTGCGCCGGAGCCGATCAGTTTTCAACCTGCAACTTTTTTTGGTGCCCTTTGCACCGTGCACAGAAAGTCATGGCAAAAAACTCACCGGCAGAGATTTTCAGCTGAAAAGTTTTTTCCGCGCCGCTATTTCTTCCCGCACGGCAAGTTCTTCGGCATGCCCACGATTCAGGGCTTCATCCAGGCGCTCCTTCAACTGCTCTCTCAGCATTGATCTGGCGTTAGCCATGGCTTTTTTATGGCGACCAGCTACCAGATCGGGGTCAACATCGGGGTCATCGTAGTTACGGCTGGCAAAATTGCGTTCCAGCCAGACCTTCATATCGATCATGATAAAATCACCTTCCGCTTCGAGGATTCACATCCTGTTCATCGGAAGGTGGCGCGGGGTTGTTAATGAAGAATTTTCAGCTGCCGGAAATTGCCAGCACCTGCCGGTGCAATTCGGGATCGCTGGTAGCGAGAAGCCCGTGTCGATGCCGGTAATCAGACGGATCATAGCTGAATGACCCGCCGATCAGATCGCTCACCACCCCACCCGCTTCACAGAAAAGGATTTCGGGGGCAGCGATATCCCAGGCTTTGGTCTGGTTCGAGCTGTTAACGTAATAGTCGGCAAGACCGCGGGCAATTGCCATCAGCTTCAGGCCGACACCGCCACAGGAAAAAATTCCGGTACCGGCGAGGCGCTCATGAACGCTTTTACCAAGTCGGCATGGGTGCGATCGACTGACAGCAAGGCGCAGTTCTGAGCCACGGCGGCCGATCTGCAGGCGCTGCCAGTTGTGTGTCGGACTGTGCCACCAGCAGCCTTCACCGGCAGCGGCAACATAGAGATTTTTGCCGACCGGCTGATAGACGAGGCCAAATTGCAGGTGACCAGCGACGGCAAGGCCGATCTGAATGGCGAATTCACCAGATCGGCGAATGAATTCACGGGTACCGTCGATCGGGTCGATAAACCAAACACGGTCATTATGGGCCGGAGGCGTATTCAGGCCGTGCTCTTCGCTGAGAATGCGGTCATGCGGGTGCCGTTGCCGCAATCTGTCGATGATATGGCTGTCTGACTGACGGTCTGCGATAGTTACCGGCTCTTCGCCGGCCTTGAATTCGGTCTCGAATTCACCGGCATAAATGTTTTCAATGATTTCGGCAGCAGACAAAGCCACCCCGATGACATGAGCGGCATCGGGGTGCCTGAGCGGAATGGCGTCGAGCAGTTTCACACGGCGAGAACTTTTTGTTCCGGGGCCTGCAGCTGCACTGTCCAGCCGAAGGTATCTTCGATTTCGCCATACTGAATACCGAGCAGCGTATCATAGAGCTGTTGGGCAATCGGGCCGACTTTGCGGCTGTTGACGACATAGTCGACACCGCGATACTGAAGATTGCCTACCGGTGAGATGCTGGCAGCGGTGCCAGTGCCGAACACTTCGGTGATCGAGCCGGTGGCGATACCGCCAATGACTTCATCGATCGAAATCGTTCGTTCTTCGGCCTTCAGACCCAGCATTGGGGCAAGTTTAAGCACGCTGTCGCGGGTGACGCCGGCAAGGATACTGCCGTTGAGTTTCGGGGTAACGAGAGTATTGCCGTTGAATACGAAGAAAATATTCATGGCGCCGACTTCTTCGATATAACGGTGTTCTGCACCATCAAGCCAGAGAACCTGGGCACAGCCCTTTTTGCGGGCATTGCGGCCGGCAAGCAGGCTGGCAGCATAGTTGGCGCCGGTCTTGGCTTCGCCGAGGCCACCTTTGGCGGCGCGGGTGAATTCGTCAGAGACATACAGACTGACCGGGTTGAAGCCTTCCTGGTAGTAAGGGCCAACCGGGCTGAGAATAACGCAATAGATATAGTTCGAAGAGGCACGCACGCCGAGAGCATTGTCAGTGGCGAACATGAAAGGTCTGATGTAAAGGGCGGCGCCTTTACTTTCAGGAGTCCAGCGTTGTTCGATCGACACCAGAGCATTGATGCTCTCAAGAAAGTCGTTTTCGATGAAATGCGGCATGCAGAGGCGGTCAGCCGAGCGGTTGAAGCGCTTTGCATTCATTTCCGGGCGAAAAAAACGGATAATGCCGTCTTTACCCTTGAAAGCTTTCAGGCCTTCGAAGATTTCCTGGGCGTAGTGCAGCACCAGTGTAGAGGGATCGATAGAAAAAGGTTGAAATTTCTTGATCTGGGGGTTATTCCAGCCGTCTTCCTCAGTAAAATCCATGGTAAACATGCGATCGGTGAAATACTTGCAGAAGCCCAGTTTGCTGGTATCAAGCATCAGGGGCTTGAGCTCGTTTTCAGACAGTGGATGAACAGCAATTCTCATAACCTTTCCTTCCTTGCTTTGTTCTGGCCATGGCCTGTTTTCTTTTAACTACAATCAGAAGATTATAAGCCTTCTTCCCCGCCGATATCAAGTTATTTTGCCAGTGATCAGGAGAAGCGAAAACCTTCTAATTTTTAAGGCCGGTCAGTCGTTGAGGGCTGGGAGGGTTGTGTGCAGGGGGCGGGCGGCGGCGAGTTTGTTGAGAAGAAAGAGTTCGGGCCATCTGATCAGGGTCAGGCGCAGGCGGCCGGTGCTTTCATCGAGGCTGATTTTTTCGAGGCCGGCTTTGCGGGCCTGGCCGGGGTTGACCTGCCAGTTCAACCAGCCATTGGCACGCTGTTTTTGATTTTTCAGCGCATAGCGGGTCAGCAGAGCGTCGATGTCACGGGCAACCGTGGGATCGGGTGCGGCATCAGAGCCGGCGGCTTCAAGCTGCACCGGGAAAGCGGTTTCTTCGATTTTTTTTGCCGGCGTAATGCTTCTGATCAGACTGATGTCGTCGGTAGAAAGTGGCACTGACTGCTTAATCGCCAGTCTGACGACCGTGGAAAAATTGACGCGGGCGATTGCCTGACCCCAGACGAAGAAATCAGGCTCAACGAGGTCAACAGAGAGAAAGGCGTCAACAAGTTCTGGAAAATCGAGCATCAGTCGTCGGGCAAGCGCAGCTCTGATAAAGTCGCGACTGCAGAAAGCCCATTTTTCAGGAATATTGAACAACAGCCAGCAGGTCTGTTTTACTGCCGACGGGCTGATCTTCAGTTTTCGGGTAGCGTCGGGGCCCATGGCGGTCAGGTGCAAAATTTCGGCGGCCGAAGGGCAGGCGCCGCAACCGGAACAGGTTCCCCCACCCCACGGCGCTGCGATGCAGGCCCTGATTTCGCGGCCGTTCTGCAGATTCTGCCAGGTTTTGAACAGAAAGCTTTTTTCGACGCCGGTGTCGATGTCGTCCCACGGCATAACGGTTGCGGCGGTTCTTTCGCTCTCTGCCAGAGAACGCAGGCCGCGCTTTTTCAGCGCCGCCCGCCAGAATTCGAGAACCCGGCGGCTGATTTCGCCACGATAGCGAAAACCATGAGTAATCGAGGCTTCGACAAGAAGGGGCGTATGACGTCGATCGGCGAAAGCGATGAATTCTGAAACCAGCGCATCTTCAGGGCCGCTGCTGATACGGGCTTCGAAACCGGCAGTTTCTACGATCGCCGCCAGTTTTTTCAGCAGTTGTGCCAGAACATTTTCAGCAGGTCGTACGGGAGCGAACTGCATCGGTGTCTGCGGCGCCCGAAAAAGGGTCGCGAACGAAAAGGTCAGACGTGGGCGGGAGCCTGAGTTCTGGCAACGCCCCTTCACCTTTTCGAGAAACAGCTTGAATTCTTCAATATCAGCATCAGTTTCATAGCCGGTAGCGATAAGAAAAACCTTCATCTGCCGCATATTGCGCGCCAGCAGCAGGTCGATACCGGCAAGAATGGTTTTCTCGTCAAGGTTTTTCTGCAGCATGGTGCGCAGACGTTCACTGATGCCTTCCATGGCGCAGGTGTAGGTGCGTTTGCCGGCTTCAAACTGCATATCGAGAAGTTCGGGCGAATTGACCACCGCATCGAAACGCTGGCTCTTGATTGCAACCCGGTCGAACATCGTCGAAAGACGCTCAACCAGCTGAAAAATATCGGAACAGGTATTGGCATTGAAAGTCATCAACGAAATTTCGCGCAGACCCATGCTCACTTTAAGAGAGCGGGCGGCGGCGAGAACTCTGGCAAAGCTGTTTTCCCGGTAGGGTTTCTGCTCCCAGGATTCCTTGCAGAAAGAGCAGAACGATGGGCAGCCGGCCGAAACGATGACATGCGAAGTCTGAGCACCCTCGTAGAGTAAAGGCCCGCCGGTAAAAGTTTCTGAATCGTTACGACAGGCGCTTTTGCTGCTGGCAACCGGTTTAAAACTACCGCTGACCGATTCAACCGCAGCCAGTGAGCCATCAGCCGCAAACACCTGTCTGAAAGCTGCGGGGTTGTAGAACCCTGGCACCTGGTCAGCAAGCATTTCAAGCAGGGTCTGGCGCTCAGATGACCTGTGGTCGCGCACAATTTCGAGCAGCCGGCGAAACACCTGCTCACCATCGCCCATGACAACGCCATCGACAAGGCCGGTCCCGTCGGTTTCAACGGCCGGTCTGCCATGCAGAATAGAATGTACAAAAGAATTACTGCCGCCAAGAATGACGAGCGGCGAGCCCTGTCGACTGCGGCCGGCAAACGTAAGCGGCAGCCCTGAAAATTCAAGCATTGCCGGCAGGTTGATGAGTTCCTGCAGAACTGAGTTACTGATGGCGATCACATCGAAGGCGCCGGCCGGCATTTTGCTGGTAGTGCCGGTCATCAGAGGAATTGCCGCGTCGCGCAGCAATTTTTCGTCACGTTCTGGCGGCAGAAAGGCCATATCGACGAAACTGCCGTCGACGGCGGCAGCCATCTGGTAGAGATAAGAATGGGTGATACCGGCGGCAACTTCGCTGTATTCCGACAGTCTGACGATCAGAACCCGCAGCCTGGCGTCACAAAAACCGGCGGCGGGCATGGTATTGGGTTCGCCGCCGCTGAACCAGACGCCATTTCCGGAAAGCAGATGGCGATTGCGGCCGAACCATTCGGCAATGCGCTGTGATTCAGTCCGCCATTGATCGTCAGAGGCTCTGCCTGTAGCTGACAATTTTTCAGCCTTTGCGGAAACCAAGCCAGAAGCCGACAACAAATGAACCGGCAAAGGGCAGGTTGTAGGTTATCACCGACATCAGACCGGTTGCCGAGCGCTCGATGCTTTCGTCGGGAACGGCACTTTTGATTTTTTTCCAGTCGATGGTAATAAAGCTGTTGAAAGCGAGCCATTGCAGCGAGATAAAGGCGATACCCACAATCAGTGCAAGCATTTTTGCGAACTTTTTGAGGGTATAACCGACGGCCCAGCCGGCAATTCCGCCGCCGCCGAGAGTGCCGAGCAGAAATTTAACATCCGGCGGCAGCCCGCCGGGCATCGTCTCAGCACCGGGTGCCGCAGGGCCTGAAGCCAGCGACTGTGCTTCCAGAAGTTCGGGGAGCATCAGCAGCAGACCAGTCAGCAGCAGGCCGGAAAGTAGATTTTTCTTCGGTGTCAACATGAGTGATCAGTTCAAGACTGGCTTTTAATCAGGGCTTATTGGTGTCGGGGGCGGTCAGCAGGCCGGAAACCTTCTTAACCTGGTAGATGCCTTCGCCGGTGGCGACCCAGAGATCACCGTTGAGCCAGGCGAGGCCGGTAACGGCCACTTTTGGCAGACCGGGCATCAGAGTTGCGATATCGAGCCATTCAGAGCCGCGCAGGGCAGCAAGACCCTTGTCGGTGCCGACAAAGAGGATTTCCTGATTGTCGCTGGCGGCGAGAGCACTGATGACGTTGCCGGGCAGCTGGCTGTTGCCGGAAACCAGGTCTTCGACGATCTGACCGGCGCGCTGCACCCACTCACGATGCTGCGAGGTGTAGATATTCCAGGTGTTGGCCATGTCGGTAACGGTGAGGCCGCTGGTAATGCCGACTGCGAGCATGCCCTGGTAAGGCATGATGACCTTGATGTTGTTACCGGGCAGACGGCAGTTTGACGGGCTGGCCGGCACATCGATCAGCGATGAGCCCATGACCGATTTGGCCGGACCGGTGTAATTCTGAAAAAGGCCAGAGGCCATGCGGGCCATACCGGCGCGGGTGCCGACCCAGAGCTGGCCCTGACCGTCGAACATGACCTGTGTCACTTCGTCCATGACCAGGCCGGCATTGTCTTTACCCATCGGGGTCATGCCGCCGCCGTTCGAATAGACGACGCCATAAGCGGTGGCAACCGCGAGTTCGCTGCCTTTGCCGATGACTGAACGGGCGCGGCCACCGGTATAGACTGATGACCAGTTATTGCCGTCGAAACGGCAGGCGCCGTTGTCGGTGGCGATCCAGAGGACATTGTCGCTGACCTTGAGATCTTCGATGATATCAGAACCGAGAACATTGGTATTCTTGCGCTGGTGAATCTGCCAGTTGACGCTGTCGAATGCAAACAGACCCTTCTGCGAACCGGCCCAGATTTTGTTGGCAAAAGCTGCCAGCGAGGTAATTGCCTCTTCGGGCAGGCCCTTGCTACGGGTGAAGTGCTCGATTTCGAGTTTTGCCGGTTTTGCCGGTGCCTTTGGGGCGCCGCAGCCGGTCACGAAAAACAGCAGTGAGCAAACAAGGGCTGACAACAGCAGATTTCTGGCGTTCATGGTTTGCTCCCGGGCTTACTTCTGATAAATCTTCATCAGGTTGCGGATTTCCATGGTGCCTGATGAAACACTGGTGCGGTTGGTAACGCCATGCAGAACGACGCGGGTACCGGGCATGGCTTTGAGCTTTTCGCTCCAGGCTTCAGAAAGGACTTCGAGTCCGCGGTCTTTCTTGCCGAGGCGGTCCTCTTTAATATAGACCTTGTCTTTATGCAGCAGGATGTTGCCGCGCACGGTTTCTTCCTGGGTCCAGACTTTTACCGGTTCGGCCGGTTTCTTTTCTTTTTTGTTGCGGCGACCTTTTTTCTGCTTGCGTTCTTCTTCTGGCAGATAATTGTTGGGGTTCTTCACTTTTCTGACGGCCTGGGCTGTCCAGAGAAGAACGGTCGGCATGCTCTTTTTAACGGTTTCGGTTTTTTCTTCGCCGGTTTTCAGTTCGTATTCGGTGGCGATATTACCGATCAGGTCGGCTTCGATAACGGTTCCGTAGTTTATCTGACCACGGTCGCGCTTGTTGCGGCGGTCACGGTATTCGCGCGGCAGATCGAAACTGACCCAACTGCCTGTGGCAAGAGACAACTCAGGGGTACCAGAACCTACAAAATCAAGAATCTTCATGCTGATGCGGTCGCGGTAGATCGATTCGACCTTACCGATGGCGGTAAATTCAACGACCGAAGCATCAGAATACAGGGCGGCACCGAGAAATATCGAAAAAACGCATGCCAGCACCGAAAACAAGACCCTCTGGCGGGCAATCAGATTCTTTTGCATTGAGTTCTCCTGCAGATAAAAAAGGATTTGAGAATGTATACCACATCTTGCCGACCGACGCAAAATTGTTATAAGTCAGCAGGGCAAACGGGAACTTTTTTCTTTCCAACAGCTTATTACGGCATGCCAGTCGTTGCCGCCGCTTCCGCCATCCTGGCTCGCGCGGCATAATGCCGTCCTGGCAACAACGCTCTGCGATCTTCGCACCCTCATAGTTCCATCTGCTCACTCTGCTCGCACGACCGGAACTCGGGCTCTTAGCGGCATCGTTTGCAGGGAACTATGGGGTGCTCGACAAGCTCGCTTATGCAATCGCCTGACCTGCCGAAACTAGCATTTTTTAGAGATAATTAAGTAAGCGTTTGCCCTGTATAAGTCAGGCGATTTTCTTCTTAGAGTGAGAGCGGGCGATGATGCCGACGCCGAAACACATGCAGACCGGCAGAAATCCGGCCGGGTGGCCACTGACTTCGACAATCTCGAAATGCCGGCCGATGGTTCTGACAAGTTCGCGATAATCGAAACCCTTGTGCTGATGGCGCCTGATTCTGCCGGTGCGACCGAGAGTGGCGTCAACAAGTTCGGTCAGCGAATAATTGTAATTATCGCGGCTGAAAAGTTTTTTTATCAGCCATTTGATGAGAAAAACAGGCCCGATTTCGTTCGGAACGGTAACAAGAAGGTAACCATCGAGATGGCGGGCAATTTTTTCGAGATAAGCTTCGCAAAGTTCCGGGGAAAGATGTTCCAGGGTTTCCATCGCCACCGCGAGCGTGAATTTTTCATTGTCTGCAATCGGAATTCCATCTGGCACGATCACTCTGGCAAACCTGAGCGAAGGCTGGCCGGCCTGGCGCTGTCGAGCGGCATCGAGACCTTTTTCCCAGCCTGCATCGACGCCAAGGTAACTGGCTGGCGGCTGCGGCAGAAAGTCGAGCAGCTTGCCGTCGAAACAACCCAGTTCGAAGACTGAATTGAGCGGAATCTGCAGGCGCGTCACTGTCTCGGCAACCCAGAAAAAACGCGCCAGATGAAGCCTGCGGCGCAGCCAGCCAGAAAACAGGCGTTCGTTGTAACTGAAACCATTTTTTTTGCTTTTCACAGATACCTCGACATGCCTGTATTCATTAACAAAACAAGATCCCCGCCCACCAGCCGAAGCATAAACGCTAATATGACAAAATTAAATGCGTCATTCCGGCCTTAGTCCTTTGTCACCCAAGAATTGAAGGGTTCTTCGTCATTCCCGCAAAGGCGGGAATCTTATCGTTAAGAGCTTAGATCCCTGCTTCCGCAGGGATGACGCAGAAACTGACGCCCCTGCAATTCAGACGTGACAGTCGACTAATCACGCAATCCATGGGTTTAATGCGATTGCCCTGGTCATTGATGCCGGCGGTTGTTTTATTGTCGCAGATAAATTAACATAGCCAGACTCTGACAGGAAGAAATATCGACATGTTTCGTTCTCTGCTGGCGGGCATGACCACCTTCATTTTTATTTTCGGCTGGAAAATCAATTCTGTGGCCGACCTCATACTTATTGTGTCGCTGCTTCTGATTTTTTTTGGCTTCTGGCGCGGCACTCTGCTGACGCACCGCATTATCAGCCAGACAGTCGGCGTTCTTGGGGTGCTCTGTATTTATACGCTCGCTATCAGCCTGATCAATGGGCTTTTTGACGCCCAGATTGCGCTGCGATCACTGCGCGCACTGCTTAACCTGCTTGGCGGCGTCTGTCTGGTAAATCTCTATTACTTCTGGAATCCGCAGGCCTACGCTGAAAGGCTCAACCGCGACATTTACCTTTCGCTTGTCGCGCATGCGGTTCTGATGATCGGCATGTATTTCAGCCACCACCTACGGGAAACGATCTACGAAATAACCGATGCGGCCGCTTACGTCAATCTTTCGAGCCCGTTTCTCGAAGGCTATCGTATAGCCGGCCTCACTTACGGCCTGTCACAGACCTCGGTGCTGCAGATGCTGGGGCTGCTGCTAGCCCCGATGGTGATCCGCAATGCCACGGGCAAAGTGGCGCGACTTATCTATCTTGCCGGAATACCGCTTCTGCTTATTTCAATAATGATCTGCGGCCGATCTGGTCTGCTGCTGGCCCTGTTGTTCTCGCCTTTCGTTCTTCTGGCACTGTTTAAAAGTTCTGTTACTGCATCACCGACCCAAAGTCTCACCAATTTCGCCAGGGTTGCCGGTGCAATTGCTCTGGTGGCCGGGCTGCTGCTCGCGATGATAAGTTTTTTCCCGGAGCGCTTTTCGTATTCGCTGCATCAGGCCGGAGAAATTTTTCTTGCCCTCGAACTCAGAGGTCCGACCATGGAAAATTTTTCACAGATGATTTTTCTGCCCGACAGCTGGCCTGAGTTCATTTTTGGTTCTTCGAATCTCGGCCGGGGCAGCCTCGAGTATATTCCTTCCGATATCGGCTGGGTCAAAACTGTTTATGCGACCGGCCTCACCGGAACGGTTCTGATGCTGATCCCCTTTCTTCTCGGCATGCGGGCGGCCCTGATCGTCAGAAAAACCGACCTTTATGCCGGCACCGCCGGGTTCTGCGTTTTTCTTTCGGCGATCATTCTCAACACCAAAGAACTCGCTCTGCTGACCCGCAACCAGTGGTCGGTGCAGGTTCTGATCCTGGCGCTGTTCTGTTTCAGAATTGCCGGAAACGGCGAAAAGACCGCCGAGGCCACAAATGCCGTCTAAGCTCTGGCTGAATGCGGGAAAACTGCTGTGCGGCAGCGGCCTGAGCGCAATCATGCTGCTGCTGACCGCCGCAATCAGCGCCAGAACGCTCGGCGCGCATAATTTCGGGGTTCTCGTTTTCGTGCAGGCGCTGGCTCTGGTCATCGGCCAGATTTTCAGCTTCAACGCCTGGCAGGCGGTGGTAACTTTCGGCAGTCAGGCATTGCAGCAGAACGACGAAGACAGGCTCGGGAAAATCGTAAAAATGGCTTTCTGCCTCGACCTGGCCGGCGGCGCTGTCGCCTGGCTGGTGCTGTTCGCTGCTGGCAGCAGTCTGGTCAGAATGGCCGGCTGGCCGGAAGAAACGGCCTCGATGCTTCTGGTCTACAGCCCTGCCGTAATTTTCAGCGGCACCGGCGCAACTGTCGGCTCTCTGCGACTCTTCAGACATTTCGGAATTCTGGCAGCCGCGCTGATGACCGCGCCATTGTTTCGCCTGCTTGGAACTTTCGCGGCAATGTTACATGGCTGCGGCCTGTACGGTTTTGTCATCGTCAACCTGGCGGCAACGCTGGCCGGGCTGCTCGCGTTGTTCGGCTTGGCCGGCAGCAGTATTGGCCGACAAAGAGTTTTTACCTTTTTCAGCCGCCCGGTTCGGGGTTTCTGGCAGGAATTTTCTCAATTCAGAGCATTCGTCTGGACCACGAATCTGCATTCGACAGTGAAAATGCTGAGCCGTGAGGCTGACCAGCTGCTTACCGCAGTTGTCATCGGGCCAGCGGGCATTGCGCTGCTGAAGGTTGCCCGGCAGTTTGCCAGAATTCTGCCGATGTTCGGCGACCCGCTTTATCAGACGCTTTTTTCAGAACTGAGCGAACTGCAGGCACAGGGGCGCCGACATGAATTCTCGCAGCTGGTGCATCGTTCAGCGTTTACGGCAATGCTGACCGGCCTCGCCGGCCTGGTATTTTTCTGGCTTTTCGGCCGCCCGGTAATTGTTATGGCTTTTGGTGAAAGCTTTGCCTGTGCCTGGCTTACAGCAATGATCTTCATGGTGGGCATGACCGCCGGGCTGGGTGGAATTCCGCTGCAACCGGCAATGCTGGCACTCGGGAAACCCGAGGCTTCATTCAGAATCAACCTGTTGGCGACCACGGTTTATCTGGCGGCTATGCTGCCTCTGGCCGCCAAGTTCGGAATCGAGGGTGCAGCCGGCGCTTATGTGCTATATTTTGTCATCTGGGATGCACTTATGTATATTCGCCTGAGAAAAGAGATGCGTATCAATGACTGACAGGCGTCAGCAGCAGGAATCACTCTACAGATTTCCATATCATTATCTGCCGCAGCTCGATGCAAGCGGTAGATTCAGCAGATTTACGGCGCTGGGCTGGGGTTTTGGCTATCTCTGCTGCCTGCTCAACGCGGCAGAAGAAATTCTCGCGGAGGCACCGGCAAGTATTCTTGACGTCGGCTGTGGCGATGGGCGACTGCTTTCACTGCTTGCCGGCCGCACAGATGCTGCCCTCACCGGTATCGATAACAGCGAAAAAGCAATTGCGCTCGCACGGGTCCTCAATCCCGGCCAGAACTTCATCGCTGGCGGCATTGACGGGCTTAATGAAAAATTTGCCTGTGTCACCTGCCTCGATGTGCTCGAACACATCGCCGATGATGAAACTGCCGGTTTTCTCGACCGGCTCTGCCAACTTGTCGGGCCGGGCGGCCAGTTGATTCTCGGCGTGCCGTCCATGAAAAAACCGTTCTCGCGCAAGCATTACCGCCATTATACGGAGCAGATGCTTCTCGACCAACTGGCAGCGGAAACGCGCGGCCTGACCGTCGAAAAAGTCAGGCATGTTTTCAACGGTAATGACCGGCTTTTTCGTGCTTACAGCCGGCTGACCTGCAACCGCTGGTGGTTTTTCGGCTGCAGTTTTCTCGAAACTCTTGTCTGGCGATATGTCTGGAAGAAACTGCGGCATGCGAAGCCGGCGACCGGGCACCAGATTCTCGTAACCCTGCGGCGCCCTGCATGAAAATAGCTTATTTTGCCAGTTCGAGCCTGCCGTCATGCAAGGCCAACAGCGTTCAGGTGCTGCGTATGTGCGAAGCCATGGCCGGGGCTGGCCATGAAGTGAGACTGTTCGCACGCACAGGCACCCCGGCAATGAGTAAAGATGAAATTTTCAGGTATTATGGCATCGAGCCGGTCTTTTCTCTGCATTTAATCGATGCTCCAAAAACATGGTTCATCGGCGGCATGCTTTATGGAAGCCTGGCATCAGCAGCCATGTTTCGCGATAAATGGCAGCCAGATATCATCTACGGCCGAAACCTTTACGGTCTACTTGCAGCATCTGGCTGCGGCGCCGAAATTTATTACGAATCGCATGCGGCGCCGGCCAACCCGGGCCGCCGGTTGCTCGAGCGTTTTCTTTTTGCGCTGCCGGCCTTCAGAAAGCTGGTCGTCATCAATCAGAAACTGCACGAATTTTATCTTGAGACTTTTCCGGCTCTTAGCAGATCAGAAAAGGCCGCTATAGTCGTTGCCCATGACGGAGCCACAGAACCAAAACTCTGTTCAGGCTGCGAGCCCGTCATAAACACCGAAAAAGCTCCGATAATCGGTTATGCCGGCGGTCTCTACCCAGGCAAGGGAATCGAGATTATAACGCAACTGGCGCAACGTCTGCCGGGCTGCATTTTTAAAATTGCAGGTGGTTCTGATGCCGAAGTTAAAAAATGGCGCAGCTGCTGTCGGGCCAGTAATATCGAGTTTATCGGGCATCTGCCACATGCCGCCGTCAGGGAATTTCTTGCCGGCTGCCATATGCTGGTCGCTCCTTATCAGAACAGGGTTTCGAGTGATCCATCAGGAGTCGGTGACATTTCGGCCTGGATGTCGCCGCTGATAGTTCTTGAATAGATGGCAGTCGGCCGGCCAATTGTGGCAACGCGGCTGCCGGCAATCGAAGAAATACTTACGGACAACCGCAATGCGCTTCTGGTTGAAGCAGACAACATTGAAGCATGGATTAAAGCAATTGAAAGACTGATCGGCGACCGAAAGCTGGCCGGGCGTTTGAGCCAACAGGCTCAGGCCGATTTCACAACCGGCTATACCTGGAAAGCAAGAGTCGGTCAAATTTTTAACGACAGGCAGAGATTTGTCGCTATAAACCGTTCTGTAGTCAGGAATACAGCCGACAAATCGCCTGCTGAAAAACAAAATGGGCCAGAAAGCATTTTGCAGAACCGGAGTGACAGAACCCGTTGCCTGCACATAATCGGTGATTTGAGCCCGGGTGGAACCGAAAAAATGCTGTGCCGGCT
>CAZFUG010000012.1:0-4975 GCA_964522035.1 uncultured bacterium | reverse complement strand
GGAACCATTTCGAACACCAGGTTGTGACTCTGCTTGCACCCGGGTCACCTGCAGTCGATGCAGCCGATCTTGAAAAAGCCGGTATCAGAGTCTTCAGTCTGAACATGCCGCGCAAAATTGCGATAACTACGACGCTTCAAGCAATAGTGAGGCTTGCAGCCCTGATTACAGTTCAAAAACCCGGTTTGATTCACGCCTGGATGTATAATGCCGATATTCTGGCGCCACTGTCGGCGTGGCTGGCCGGAAGAATACCAGTTATAACAAGTATTCGACATGGCCTGAGTGAGGCTGACAGTTGCCGGATCAGACTGATGGCAACGGCAGCGGGTATTTTAAGCCGGCTTAACGCTGCCAGAGTGGTTACCTGTTCGTCGGTTGCGGCGCAGAATCACCTTAAAATCGGATTCCCGGATCGTATCCGTGTCATTCCGAACGGTTTCATGCTGCCGGAGAAGGCTGCCGACAGTGCCGACGCAGAAAATCTGGCCCGCATGCTCGGCATCGCCGACAATTTTCCCCTGATCGGCGTGATCGGGCGTTTCACTCCGGAAAAAGACCATCAAAACCTGGTTAAAGCTGCCGCGATTGTCTGCAGAGAGTTTCCGGCCGTCAGGTTTGTGCTGTGCGGAACCGGAACTGAAGCCGAAAACGCCGAATTGAGCGCAATGATCGCAGCAGCAGGCGTAAGCGCCAATTTTGTCAGACTCGGGCAGCGCAGCGATCTGCCGCTTATCATGCGTGGTCTGAGCGTTATGGTTTCGGCGTCGCGGGCAGAAGCTTTTCCGAATGTGATCGGCGAGGCAATGGCAGTCGGTGTTCCGGTGGTCGCGACCACAGCCGGTGATTCTGCCATGATTGTCGGCGATTGCGGGCTGCTGGTGCCGGTCGGCGACGCGCAGAAACTGGCGGCAGCGATAAGCGAAATGCTGTGTTATGGCGCTGAGCGGCGACAGGTGCTGGGCCTGAAGGCGCGCCAGAGAATTGCGACATTATTCAGTATCGACAGAGTTGTGAAACAGTACGAGAAGCTGTATCTTGAGGTGGCCAATGAACAGTGAAAACAACAAACCTGAAAGCGGGCGACTGCTGCGCCTCGATCTCGACATGCTGCTTCTGCATCTGTGGCAGAGGCGGCGGCAGTTATGCGTGTTTATGGTCGTCGGGGCAATTCTGGCACTGGCCGGCAGTTTTTTTGTAACGCCGCTGTATACGGCCGGGGTAAGCTTTCTGCCGGTCGGTTCAAAGCAGCTTTCGGTGTTTCTAAAAAGCAGGGCTGCAGCAAAACTGGTGTTAAACGAACTGCCTGAGGTAAAAAATCTGCTGCAGGTGAAAAACCCAACACTTCCGAACTATGCCATCGAACTGAGCAAGGCGGTAAACATCAACCGCCCGATTCGATCAGAACAGCCATTCGTCTTTGAGGTTGAACTCGCCAATGCCACCATGGCAGCGCAGGTGGCCAATGCCTACATGACTCTCGTCGCTTCGTTCGTCAACTCGCCCGAATACGATCTGGCACAGCGCAATACCCGCTTCATCAAAGATCAGTTCGATTATTACTCGAACACTCTGCGCGAAGCCGAAGATGCCCTGCGCAAGTTTCAGGAAGAACACGGCATCATTCTGCTCGACAGCCAGACGGCAGCCACGGTCGGTCTGGTCGCTCAGATCGAAGCCCGTCTGGTGAAAAAGGAAATCGAGTTGCAGGCTCTGCAGAACACGCCCGAAAACCCGGTTGCCAGAAAAAGGGCCAATGAAATTGCCGCTTTGAAAGATACTCTGGCCGAGCTCAAGGGCGAGCAGGAAAACATGATATTCGCTTCCGGCAACCCTGACGCCGCTGGCAGGCCGGGCCTGTCGCCAGGGCTCAACGATGCCCCAAGGCTACGACTCGAACACCAGAAACTTCGCCGCGAAGTCTCGCTGGCAGAACAGACCTGCCTGCATCTGCAGAGCCAGTATACCGCCGCCCGCATCCAGGAAGAGCGGGAAGGCGTTTCTTTCATGGTCATCGACCGGGCTATCGTGCCGGAAAAAGCCTCATATCCCAGCCGCACTCTGTTTGCACTGGCAGGCGCCCTGCTCGGACTGCTGCTTGGCCTTGCAGCAGCGATCAGAACAGGTCCGCTGGCGTCTTGACTGATCAGGGGGCCGATGATAGACTTCGGCTTTAACTGCTTCACAGGAAAGGCTCTTTAAACATGCAGCGAAGCGAACTTGAAAAGATTCTGGAAGGTTTTTCCAGATGCAGCCTGGCAGTGCTGGGTGATGTAATGCTCGATGAATTCTGCTGGGGAAAGGTCGACCGCATTTCGCCCGAAGCCCCGGTTCCGATCGTGCAGGTTAAAACCGAAACCTGGCGCCCGGGTGGCGCCGCCAACGTGGCATCGAACCTGGTCGCCATCGGCGCCAAAGCCCATATTTTCGGCATTATCGGTGACGATGGGGCTGGTCGACGTCTGACAGAAGAACGGCAGAAAGACAAAATCGGCACTGCCGGCCTGGTAATCGACTCTGGCCGCCGCACCTCGGTAAAAACCCGCATTCTCGGGCAGAATCAGCAGATGATCCGGGTTGACCGCGAAAATACCGAGCCCATCGACTATCAGCGTCAGAAAGACATTCTCGGCGTTCTGCTCGATATGGCCGACGAGCTCGATGGCGTCATCGTCTCAGACTACGCCAAGGGCGTCATCGTCGAAGACCTGTTCAAAGAAGTCGTTACCCGCTTCAGAAAGCTTGGTAAGTTCATTGCTGTCGACCCGAAGCTGAAGAATTTTCCGATTTACAAAAAGCCGACGATCATCACCCCGAACACCAAAGAAGCAGAATCGGCTCTGGGCCGTGTTTTTGAGACTGAAGCCGACGTCATGAAGGGTGGTGTCGATCTGTTAAAGCAGACCGGTGCCGATTCAATATTGATCACCCGCAGCGAGCATGGCATGAGCCTGTTCGAAAAGGGCAGAGAGCCGGTCACGATTCCGACCCGCGCCCTGAAGGTATTCGATGTTACCGGTGCCGGCGACACGGTGATCAGCACCTTCAGCCTTGGCCTCGCCTCTGGCTGCAGCATGCCGGTTGCCGCGGAAGTGGCCAACCTGGCTGCCGGCGTCGTTGTCGGCATTGTCGGCACCGCGGCCGCCAGTCGCGAGCAGGTGCTCGAACATTATGACCGCAGTAATTTCGCCAGCCGCAACCGTGTGCAATAAACTGCCTCAGCGCTGCTGAAACGGTTTGAACTGAAGAGAAAGAACAGACAATGAAAAAATATTTTCTCGAAGATCTTAACGCGATGCGGCTCACCGCCTGGTCAGCTGCGGAAACAGATCTGCCAGAATGCTTTGCCAGAGCGGTAGATATTATGGTCAGGGCACTCAGGGCCGGACACCGCATTCTCGTCTGCGGCAACGGCGGCTCTGCCTCTGATGCCGAGCACATGGCCGGCGAACTGGTCGGGCGTTTCGGTTATGACCGCGCCTCGCTGCCCTGTGTTTCACTCTGCACCCCATCAGCCACTTTCACTGCCATTGCCAATGATTATGGTTATGAACAGGTCTTCAAACGTCAGGTGCAGGGTCTCGGCAATACCGGCGACGTGCTCGTCGGCCTCTCGACCAGCGGCAACTCGCCAAACATCGTCGAAGCTTTCAAAACCGCAAAAGAACTGAAGATTGCAACGATTGCGATGACCGGCAGCCGTGACTCGAAGCTCTCTCAGATTGCCGATCTGACGGTTCGCGCTCCATCGGCCCGCACGCCGCGCATTCAGGAAATCCATGGTCTGCTGCTGCACAGCATGTGCCGGGCGATCGAAGAAGAGATTTTTCCGGGCAAAGCACTGGCGCCGGCTCTGCCGGCCGGTAAAATTGTCAGTGGCAGCGATCTGCCAGTTCTAGCCGCAGCGCTCAAAGATTATCAGGCGGTTTTTACCAACGGCTGTTTCGACATTCTTCACCCAGGGCACGTTTACGTGCTGAACGAATCGCGCCGATTCGGTGAACTGCTTATTGTCGGTCTTAACACCGACGCTTCGATCAAGCGACTCAAGGGGCCAACCAGACCCTATCACAGCTTTGCCGACCGGGCCATGGTGCTGGCGGCTCTCGAATGCGTCGATTATGTCGTCGGTTTCGATGAAGACACACCCGAAAATCTCATTAAAACGCTGACCCCAAAAGTTCTCGTCAAGGGCGGCGATTATACCCCCGCGACCATAGTCGGTGCCGACTGGGTAACCAGCCATGGTGGCTGTGTCAAGGTCGTGCCACTGCTCGAAGGTCATTCAACCACAGGAATTCTCACCAATGGCAACGGCAAATAAGCGCGGTTATTCAGTTATCGGCGTTGTTCCGGCCCGCTTTGCCTCGACCCGGCTGCCCGAAAAAATGCTCGCCGACCTATGCGGCACCCCGCTTGTGGTCATGACTGCCCGTTCAGCAATGGCGAGCGGCGCTTTCGATGCGGTAATGGTAGCAACCGACTCACAACGGATCGTCGACGTCGTCGAGAAGGCTGGCTTCAAGGCATTTCTTACTGACCCGGAACTACCCTCAGGCACCTGCCGCATCGGTGAAGTTGCGAAACTTACCGATGCCGACGTCTACGTGAACATTCAGGGCGATGAGCCATTGATAGACGGTGAAGGGCTGCGGCGCGTCGCCGACGCCTTCTCTGACCCGGCGGTCAGTATGGCAACCCTCAGTTTTCCGTTGCGCGAAGAAGATGAAAACAACCCGAACGCGGTCAAACTGGTAACTGACGCCAGGGGCGATGCTCTCTACTTCTCACGCAGTCTGCTGCCGTTTCCGCGCAGTCGCGATGGCTTTGCGCCACGCAAGCACATCGGCGTCTACGGCTACCGACGCGCCACGCTGCTGCAGCTGCTCAATCTGCCGGCCTGCGACCTCGAAAAGATCGAAAGTCTTGAGCAGTTGCGGGCGCTGTATCTTGGCATCAGAATCAGATTTTTACC
>CAZFUG010000011.1:0-39768 GCA_964522035.1 uncultured bacterium | reverse complement strand
ATGGATTTCAAGGTGGCCGGTACTTCGCATGGCGTCAACGCCCTGCAGATGGACATCAAGATCATCGGCGTCACCCTCGAAATCATGCGCGTTGCTCTCAAACAGGCACGCGAAGGCCGCATTCACATTCTCGGCGAAATGAACAAAGTCATCAGCGCCCCGCGCCCTGAACTTTCGATCTACGCTCCGCGCATCGTCACCATCGAGATCGATCCGGAAAAGATCAGAAACGTTATTGGCCCGGGTGGCAAGATGATCCGCAAGATCACCGAAGAATGTGGTGTCGAAATTGAAGCCAACGACGACGGTCGCATTCTCGTCATCAGCCCAGACGCAGCCGCCAACGAAAAGGCCGTCTTCATGATCCGCCAGGTAACTGAAGATGCCGAAGTCGGCAAAATCTACGTCGGTAAAGTCAAACGCATCATGAATTTCGGCGCCTTCGTCGAAATCCTGCCCGGTATCGAAGGCATGGTTCACATCAGCCAGCTCGAAAACCGCCGCGTCAACAAGGTTGAAGACGTCGTTAACATCGGCGACGAAGTTAAGGTCAAGGTTATCGAAATCGACTCGCAGGGTCGCGTTAACCTCAGCCGCAAAGCCGCCATGGAACCGTCTGAAGAATCACAGGCGTAAAACGCAATAAAAAAAACGCCCCGGCAACGGGGCGTTTTTTTTTGCCCGTATCAGGGGCGTCATTCCCGCGCCAGGTGGGAATCTTGCGGAGCAGAGAACTTAGATCCTATACCCGTTCCGGGCATAAACGCGGGGATGACAAAAATTGCGGGGCTATACGCCCGAGTCATCATTCCGGGCGAAGACCCGGAATCTTGAGCTTGATGCCTTGCGGCTACTGGGTTACTTTGCGGGCGACTTCGAGGTCGAGCTCGGCACGTTTCAACATTACCTGCAGCTCAGGTGAATCTGATCGCGACGCGAGCGAGCGCATGCGCAGCAGTTGTTTTGATGCTTCCTGGGTGGTTGACCAGTCGAAAATGGCGAGCTTATCCTGTTTTTCAGGAAAGGTATCCTGCAGGATCTTTTTCAGGCGGCGTTCCATGCGCACCTGTCTGATTTTATTCTGAATGTAGCCGTCGTCATTCTTCATTTTCAGGTAACATTCGGCCATCATGCTGTGAATGTCGACGCGGTGTTTGACATCCATCTGGTCGACACTGTTGAGGGCGTCATTGAAGCTGGTGAGGGCCCGTTCGTAATTGCCGGAGGCAAAAAACTGCAGGCCGGCCTGAAATGCCGGAACCGACTGGTTGGCAAGCGACATCATCTGCTCATACTGCTGGTTTGCTTTTGGCTTGGGGAAGTCGGCAGTCGGCGGTGGCACATCTTTGAGCGCTTCGTTCATGTAGGTGTTGTATGAACTGATCGTCGCGGTCATGACGTTGGAGAACATGGTTTTCTTTATTTCACGCGCTTCGCGTGCTGCCCGGTAGGCATTCGGGTGCGCTGAGGCAGAAGTGGTTGAGCCCGTTTTGGCCGGTTTGCTGCCGTGGCGGTAGTCTGAATAGTCGACGTAGATGCGGTCGTGCGAGAAACGTTTCTGATCTGACCTGAAAATCATCGTCAGAAAGTTGTAGATCAGCACGATCATCAGAATGGTTATACCGACTATGGGCCAGCGTTTATCCATTTCAGTACCGCCCGTCTTTGTCAGTGGAAGAAAAGTAGCCAGGATTGGCTATTTCTGCCAGCTTGGTATTGCTGTAGAACTTGGTGACGATATCGAGTTCTTCGTCACGTCGATTCGGAGCCTCGTCTTTCATCGTATGCAGGCGCAATACGATAAACGCGGCATCTGCAGATTTATCTACTGTCAGAGGCTCGATTTTCGTGCCGGTTTCGGCTTCGCGGTCAGGCGTCTGTGAGTAGGCTTTAACTTCGAAGTCGGCTATGTCACGCAGCACGGTCTTTTCCATGGGGCCGTAATTGCTGGTGAAAACTGTCGAGTCTCCCGGCACGAACTTCATCGGTTCCTGCAGGAAGTAGAGAAAGCCGGGTGTGCGTTTTTTGATTACAGTGAATTTTTCTTTGTCCCAGCGGTATTCATATTTTGCGACCATAATGCGGGCATCGCTGGTTTTATCGGTCTGGCGGGGGTTGCCGGCGTTGTCGTAGTAAATTTCGTCGAGTGGCACCTTTGAGTAAGTGAAGCTGTAGAATGAAAACTGCTTCTTTTCCGGGTCGACTTCGAGGAAAGAATAGCATGAGCCCATTTCGAGCTCGAGCTGGTCGAGCAGAATGCGGGTGTCTGCCTGTACCTGGCTCTGACTGACGGTGTGGCGCATGGTTTCACGGCCGCCGAAATAGAACTGCCAGGCAAAACCAAGCAGCAGTGTCAGGATTGCTGCAACTACCATCATTTCGACCAGAGTTACGCCCTGGCGCCTGGTTTTATGTGCCATATTTAACGATTACCGTACCGAAACCAAGGTTGAATTTACGGTTCGGTTCTTTCCATTCGATGTCGAGTTCGACTCTTATTTTGCGGTTGTTCTCGGTGCTGGCGCGTTCGAGTTTCACGGTAGTATTGAAGCGCTGGTAATAATCAGGGTATTTGATCGAATCGGGGTCATCAGCCACCAGCGGCCCGCTGACCGGTCTGGCGGTATGAACGATGCCTATTTTCGGGTTTTTCAGTTCGGCTTCGAGTGCCTCAAAGCCGAGGGCCTTTATTTCTGAAATGATGGTTCTGCCAAGACTGTGGGCGACCATAAGGTTCTTGGCCTGGGCGGTTTGTTTGTGGCTGCTCTGAAAAAGCACGATCAGCGGCAGAATGCCAAAGGAAAAGACGACCAGAGTCATCAGCAGTTCGGGGGTCGAGAAGCCTCGTTGCTTAGTCATCGCCACCACCGATCGAAGCCACGTGCTGTATTTTCGGGCTCAAAAAGAATTCGTGGGTCATCAGTTCGTATTTTTTGCGGTTGTCTTCTGAAGCGTCGAGGCTGTCCTGGACGATGCGGTAGCCGGCCCCGAGCTTTTCGAAATAGAGGGGGTTGTTGAAATTGTGAAAAACCCACAGATCGCCTTCCTGGAATTGCTTGTTCATGAAGAAATTAACGTAGTTGCCAAAGATTATATTCGAGACTTCAGCAATTTTGCCGAGGCAGTTCGGGTCCCATTTGTCGGTGGGTTGATCTGGTAAAATGCCGACTTTGGTGAGATCGGCGATATTGCCGTCGGTGGTTCTGATGCCGTAGCACGAGAAAACGCTGGCTTCGATAAGATTGCCGGAACCTTCAATAAGCATTGCCCGTTCGCGGGTATCGGTAACAGTGGGCAGGTAGGGGTGATAGAAGAGGTTCAGGTGCCCAAGGGGAGTGACTTTGTCGTCAGCCTTGAGGGCGATGATGCTGCCCTTGATCTTGAAGGGGCGGCTGGCGTCGAAGCGTGTGACCATGATTGTGCCGGTGCCGACATAGACGACCGGGGCCTCGACCTGAAATGAGTCGAGCCAGTAGACGCCATTGAGTATCCAGCGGCCTTCGGCATCGCGCGGGATTTCGCCTTCGTCTTTAAGTTTTCTGGTGACGAGGGCGCGATAGTTGTATTTGAAGTTGGTCGGAAACAGATTCGGGAAATTCTGCTCGGCCGGATTGAGAGCGATGCCTTCGCCTGGGCCGAAAATTCTGCTGATCAGCGGCGAGGCTAGCACGCCGATGGCTTCGAAAGGCAGGGTGAGAGAGTTCCAGAATGATTCGCCGACGGCGCCGGCGGCATAGCCCAGTTTGCTGAGAAATCCGTCAGGATCAGGGTCGTTGAAATAGCTGAGAGAGAATTCGAGATGTTTTTCTGCCGGTGGATTGGTGATGCTGTTGGTGACGTTATTGTACTTGATCTCATAGATGCGCGAATAGATGCGGGTCTGCTTGGCGACTTCGGTGTCGTCTTTGTGCCAGCGGTGTTCGAGGCGGAGATGCTCGTCATCTTTCGGGAAAACCTTTTTGGTGGCCTGGTCGAAATCGGCCTTGCTGTTGGGCAGGTAGCGATCTTCGCCCATCAGGGTGTTCGAGACGTATTTCCAGGGGGTGCGGCAGAAAGGGCCGCCTGGCATGAACTTCTGGTAGACGTTCGTACCTTTGTAGTATTTGTCCTGGATGCCACCGCCGGAAATATCGCCGAGAATTTCGAGCAGCGTTTTGTTTTTGTGCGGCATAACACCGCCATAAACGGTTTTGTGAGTGTAAAGGTTGTGATAGACCGTCTGGTTGGCGGCCTGGTCGTCTTTGGTCTGCTTGCCTTCGCGCCACCAGACTGATATGGCGTCCCAGAGGGATTTTGACGGGAAAATGGCCCGACCGATAGTCGGAAAATACGACATGCCGAAAAAGGTGTCGTTGTATTGAAATGCCTGGTTGTTGCCGGGTTTTGGGTATTTAGGATCGTAGATGTTGAAAGCGCCGCGGTTGGCGAAGTCGCTGGCCATCTCGGGGTTTTCAAGGGCGACGATCGAAGGCCCGTGCATGTAGACGCGTGACTGAAAGGGCATATTCCAGAGGAACAGGCGGCCACCGGCGGCGTCGGGGGTATTCATCTCATTGCGCAGTATGCCCTGAACCGTTGCCGGGTCTGAGCTGGTCAGCTGATGACCGATGATGCTGAACAGTGAATAATTGCGCGCGATCGGGCCCATGTTGAGCAGTTTGATATCGCGTGAGATGGTGTAGTCGATCTTGATTTTGCGGCGCTTTTCGAGCGACACGGTGACTTCGAGCTGCAGGGTGAGATACCAGTCTTTTGCATACTGATCGTCGAATTTGGTGATGCGATCAGGCGAATGATGGTAGTTGTCAGGGTTGTCGAGCGGTCCCTGCGGAATGGGCCGGCAGTCTTTGATGTTCGGCAGAATCTTTTCAATGGTGAAGCCGGCCCGCGTCATGTGATAGTCTTTGAGGGTGAGAACCTGAGTGACTTTGTCTTTAAGATCAGTAAAGTCGTGCAGCAGGGTGGGGTTGAGGCCTGTAGAACCGCCGTTTTTCGGGGTCTGCGAGGTCGACGCCTGCCACAGCAGCTGCTGTAGAAAACCGGTGGTGGACTTGTCGCGAAAGCGTTCTTCGAGCAGAACGCATGCCTCGTCGGCTGCGGCTTCAGCGAGCTGTCGGGCCATGGTGCGGTAGACTGAAACGGCGGCCTGAGAATATTCGGCAGAACTGCTCTGCTGCAGAAACATGCCCATAAAGGCCAGCAGACCAAGTATCAATACCGCCACCAGGTAAGCGAAACCTCTTCGATTCATCATCCGCTCCAGAATAACAGATTCGGGCCAGACGCCGCACACTTTTTTAAAGTTTAACATGCCGGCCGCGATGCGTCAAACGCCCATTTGCCGGTTCACATAAAAGTTATTCGCTGAAGATGTCGGCGGAAAACTTAAGCAGTTTTGCCCCGGGTTCAAGGTGCGAGCCTGGCGGCAAGCCGGCTTTATAGCAGAGATTGACGAGAAACTCGTCGACATCCCAGCCCCATTCAACCGGAACCTGTGGCAGCAGCAGACCCGAGTGTCTGGCATGCAGCAGCATCAGACCATGTTTTCCGATTTCGATTTCTTCTGTGCTTTTTACTTCGGTCATTGGCGTCAATACTGAAACTTCGATCGAGATTTCAGACAACTCGCTGCTGCTGACCGGCGAAAAACGCGGGTCGCGCGTGGCAGCAGCGACCGCCATTTCCTGAATAGCATCGCTCAGCGGTTCAACACCCTTGACGAAGCCGATGCAGCCGCGCAGTTCGCCGTGCTTTTTCAGGGTGACAAAAATACCGCAGCGCTCATTGAAACGCGGGTCGGAAAACTGCAGTTTCGGGGCCGGGCGGCCGTTCAGAACCTCGGTCAGAGTCTGTCTGACCGCCCGCAGAGCTTCGTCTTTGAAGCTCATGGCCGGTTGAGTTTGCAGCTGAGGCTGGGTGCCAGCTGACCGGTGCAGATTGCCTGAACCGGGCCGGTCATGAACAGAGTGCCTTTGCCGTCCTGCTCGATGAGCAGATCGCCACCAGGCATGTGCACTGTAACTTTGTGGTCAAAATGCCCGAGTTTGATGCCGGCGGCGGCGGTCGCGGTTGCACCGGTGCCGCAGGCCTGTGTCATGCCGCAGCCGCGTTCCCAGATGTGGATTCTGGCTTCGTTGCGGTTGATGACTTCGACGAATTCAATGTTGATGCGGCGCGGGTGATTCGGGTGGGTTTCGAGCCAGGCGCCGGCGGTCTTCATTTCATCGCTGGTCATCGGCGATTTCAGGAAAATAACGGCATGCGGGTTCCCGACGTTGACGTAGATCGGTTCAAAAGTTCTTTCTTTCCAGGTCAGAGGCTTGTAGCGGTCAGCTGGGAGCTGTTCACCGGTCGCGACGAGATCGAACAGTGCTGTGCCCATCTGGGCCTTGTAGAATGATTCACCCTGTGAAGACCTTACCAGAGCGACTTCTTTCACACCGCTGCTGGTTTCGATAAGCATCTGGCTGATGCCAAGCTGGCGCTTTGAGAAGAGGTGGGCGAGACAGCGTACCGCATTACCGCACATTTCGGCTTCACTGCCGTCAGTGTTGAACATCTGCATGCGGCAGTGATGTTTAGGGTCTTTGGGCGGCAGCATGAAAATGATGCCGTCGGCACCGATGCCAACCCGGGCGTCGCAGAGCAGTCTTATGGTTTCGGGTTTTTTCAGATGGGCGAATTCGCCGTTCATTTCATCGAAAAAGATGAAGCTGTTGCCCAGCCCGTGCATCTTGCAATAAGCGATCATGAGAGTCTCCTTACCTGCATTATTTTTCGGGGGCGCCCCCGCGTTCAGCGGCCAAATTGCGATATGGCAGCGAAAAGCACAAGGATAACCACCAGAAAGATCAGTATCTGTTTGATCTCTTCTCTTTTTAGCTTAAGTTGTCTGAAATTTCCAGCCACAAAAAGCAAGGCCATGAAAGGCAGAACCGGCAGCCCAACCTGAAAGAAAATTGCGGCTGCAACCGCTGTTAAAAAAGATGACAGCAGCAGCGCCGCATTTTTTGCGGTTCCGAGTGCGAATCGCCGCGCGGCCTGAAAAAAAATGGCAAAGAAAAGAAAGTCGGTAAGGCCGATCAAATAGGGTATTTCGCTGGTTCCCGGCAGCGGGAAGCGCAGCAGAAAATAGTTGATCGCCGAAGATACGACGATCATCGAGGTTGCTCCGGCTGAAACGCTCCAGATGTCGGCCACGGTCGCGACAATTGCAACCGGTATCAGATGCGAGATTTCATCGATGCCTTCGCCGATCCAGAGACCAATGCCAGAGGCAAGCGCCAGCTGCAGCAGGCACAGCAGCAGAATCATGCCGACCGGTTCAGGGATTGCTTCGGTAACCTCGCGGCTGCAGGCTAGGAAAATGCTGTTGCGGGTTTCGGTAAGCAGTTTTTCAGCGGGCATTTTCAGACCGCTGCTTTCGGCGGTCAGAAAAAGAACTTCGCCTGGTATATCGCCGCTGCGATTGATGGCCCGGCTGCGTTCGACCATCGGCTGAGCCGCATGAAAAACCGCCCCTGCAGCCAGCGCGCCGAGCAGCAGATAGGCGGTTCTATGAAGTTTAAGACAGGAAAATCCATGCACGACAAAGGCTGAAAGCAGTGTAAGAAGCGTTGCCGCCAGAAAAGTTGCCGGGTTTTCGGGTATGAAGGCAACTGCCGGGGCAATTCTGTGCAGCAGCAGGAAAGATAATACCCAGGCTGCCAGAGCCGCCGGAAACATCACAAACTGCCTGGGCGGTGCGGTTTGCTCTGGGCTGATCACTTTTTGTCTTTCAGCAGGCTCAGACTTTCAGAAGCCATTTTGACCATTTCACTGTCGGTGTTGCTCTTGATTGCCAGTTCATAGGCTTCACGGGCCATCGGGTAGTTTTTCAGCTTTTCCTGTATCTGGCCCATATGGAAATGGACTTCACTGGAAATTGGCTCGTGTGAAAGCCGGAAAATTTTCAGGGCTCGATCCTGATACTGCAGAGCCTTCTTCAGGTCTCCCTTGCGAAAATGCACCCAGGCGAGGGAGTCGTAGTAGGTGGCGCGGTTTGGCTTGTCGAGTTCGATTGCTCTTTCCACGAGTTCTCTTGCCAGCACCAGTTCGCGATTCTGGTCGGCCAGCAGATAACCGAGAGTGTTGGCAACACTGCCGTTTTCCGGCATCAGCTGGGCCATTTTTTTGAAGACACCAATGGCTTTGTCGTATTCACGGCGTTCAAGATAGGCTGAACCCATGACCGAGAGCACTCTGACGTTTTCGGGGTTTTCCTTGAGCAGGGTATCCCATTCGAGGCGGGCTTTGGCGAAATCGCCCTTTTCGTAATACACCACTCCAAGGTTGAGCCTGGGGCTGATGTCGCTGTTGTCGAGCGAAATGGCGCTGCGGTATATTTTTTCGGCCTCGACCAGATCTTTGGTGCTTAAAAAGACGTTGCCGAGATTGATGCGGGCTTTAACATTGTTCTGATCGATCTTGAGAACCTGATTGAAAAGTGCGACCGCTTTGTCGCGTTCGCCAAGGATTGAATACACCAGACCGAGATTGTTCAGGGCGTTGATGTGTTCGGGTTCCTGGCGGATCACTTCTTCGTATGACCGCACCGCATCGAGGTATCGTGAGGTTTCGTGGTAGGCGACGCCCAGATTGTAGTGAGCTTCGACCGGCAGATTCGGCTCCATGGAGAAGGCGGTTTCATAAGATTGAATTGCATCGTCGATCTGGCCGCTGAAATATTGAGACATGCCAAGCAGATACCAGGTATATGGCTGGCTCTGATCCATGGCCAGGGTGCGTTTCAGAAAAGAAGTGGCTTCGGCAAACCGGTCTTGTCGCAGATACAGCTTGCCAAGATTGCGCAGGGCTTCGGGATACATCGGTTCAATGGCGATGGCCCGTTTAAGCATGTCTTCGGCTTTTTCGTTGAGGCCATCCTGGAGGTAGAGCAGACCGAGGAAATTTTAGGCCTGTTCTGAATTGGGGTCGATCGACTTGTCCTGCAGAAACAGTTCTTCCGCCTTCTGGTTCTGCTCAAGAATAAGATGATTCAGGCCTTCCTGGATCAGGGCGGTTGCCCGTTCCTTTGAAGTTACGGGGCCTTTTTCGACCGCCCCTGAAATGACGGGCTGGCAGAGAAGGCCAAGCATCAGAACGGCAGCCGGGGCGCATTTTGGCAGAAACTTCATTCTTTCCTCGTTTTCCGGTAGCTCGTCAGAGAGCTTCCTTCAGGGCATCGGTTTCGTTAATATTTGCATTTACGGCCTGCTCAAGGCTGTTGAGCAATTCATTGGCAGCGAATACTTCTTTTTCTATGCCCTGAGCTGAGGCCAGATACAGGGCATAATTGTAGTCTTTATTGGCGCGAATGGCTCTTTTGCTGAAGGTTACCATGCTTTCGACTGTTTCAAGGGTCTGCTTGTGCAGCAGCAGGCGGTTGGGAATCTCTGTGTGATAGAGAAGACCGTTGATCATTTTGAAGCGCGCCGAAATTTTGCGGGCGAGAATCATGATTTCGCGGGCGTGCTTGTCGCCAGGTTCGAAGCGGAAGCGTTCGCGGTGGCGTTTTACGGTAAAAGGCCTTGCCTGATGCTGCATTTCGTGAGTGTGTTTCAGAATTTTCTTGAGATAACTGAAGTTTTCACCAAGAAACTGCGAAAGCATGGTGGTTTCCTTGATTTCCTGGACTGCGGCCGCGGGGTGGGGTGACGCAGTGAACAGTGCTGCCAGCAAAGCTGCAAATACCAGTCGTTTTGCTGTAATATGCATGGTTATCTCCTTTGTCTTTCCAGATGATTGTACATCTTTTATGGGCAAAATTTCAATGCTGCCGTCGACATGATCGACAAGCTTTGTGCGTTTATCGTCAGCTTCCGCCAAAATAATAACCATGATTGCCAATTTGGCAAGTTTGACCTTGCTCAACTTCTCTGGTAGATTTCTGGCAACTGAATGAAGGAGAGTCAAATGACCAGAAAAGTGATTTCGACCGATAAAGCCCCGGCCGCCATCGGCCCATATTCGCAGGCCATCAAAATAAATGGCATGGTTTTCACTTCCGGGCAGGTTCCGATAGTGCCTGAAACAGGCAAAATCGAAGCCAGCGACATTGAAGGGCAGGCCGAGCAGGTAATGAAGAATCTCGAAGCAGTACTCAAGGCTGCCGGTTCTGATTTTTCAAAAGTGGTTAAGGCAACCATCTTTTTAAAAGATCTCGGCAACTTTGCCAAAGTTAACGAAATCTACGGTGCCCGCTTCAAAAGCGAACCACCGGCCCGCTCGTGTGTTCAGGTCGCCAAACTGCCACTCGATTGTCTGGTAGAAATCGAAATGATCGCTCTGGCCGACTAAATTAAGAATTATCGACATAAAAAAGCCCCGGGCATGTTGCCCGGGGCTTTTTGCTGCTAAAGGCTGTCTTAGTAAGTCAGGTCTTTAATTTCAGACAGGTTATTCAGTGGTCGATATCAACTGAGCATTTTTAAGAGTCACGATGCCATCCTGCATCCATGTATCCCGGTCTGTATTTACCTCGAGAATCCCGGAAAATGATGCCATGCCGCGGTAATAGAAAAGATCTACTCCAGAAGAAGCTGTAAATACCATAACTGCGTTAAAAATGTCGGGTGGGGTGCCCTGACAGCATCGATCCCAGAAGTGATGCCCAATCATGAAAGCAACATTTTCAGCCACGTCAAACTGGCCGAGATAATGGCCACCAACCGTCACTTTCTTGCGGTCAAGTGCGATCAGCTCATTGGGAATTTTTACTGATGCGATATCTGCAATTGAAGCGGGTCGGAGTTTACCAAGCGCAGGCCATGGCATTGGTGCAGAATCACCTGGATCGGCATAAACAATTAATTTGGGGGCTGCTGCCGGAATCACACTTTCGGCATCCATTCTAAAGATATACCCATCCTGTGGTTGCGGATCGATAAAAAACTTGCCGGTGACCTTGACCGGTCTGATTCTTTCGAAAGTCACCTCTTCTGCACATTCAATAAGAATGAACTGGTTGAATTGAGGCTTTGGTCCGTAGCAACAGGTTTGCGTGGTTGCCATAAGGAGAAAAGCTTTGATTTTTTCTCCCTCCGTGAGCGGAAACATGAAGCCGGCAATCGAAATAGTCTTTTCATGCAGAGTCTTAACTTCAAATGGCACAATAATATCACGCTCTGTTGAATAATCCCATGTCTGCAAGATTTCGAAAGAGGCTTCATCGCTGGAATGCCCGTATACAAGCTGTATGGACTGATGACCTTCAGGGCCTACCGTTTCCCGGACCTGTGGTCGCCATTCTTCGGCTTTGAATTCAGAACCAGCCATTTTTTCAGGCTGATGTATGCTCTGGTGGTCTGAGGCGACAAGTTCTCTGGTGGGACTTGCCGGCGAGCCAGCAATATCGATGGCGACTGATGCCGCTGCTGTATCGATCATCTGGTGTGAACCAGAAGTATTGACATTTTCATCTGAGTAGCCAGACCTTTTTGCTTTGTAAGCAAATCTTTCCGGGGCGGAAACAATTACTACGCACAGAACAAGAAAAACAGCCAGCAGCAGTTTTTTCATGACATTCCTGTTATTGATTTGCTTGGGTAGCCGGGTTTACGACCTTCTCTTTATGGTCATGGCCGCACTCTTCGCCCGCATGATCGTGCCCGCAAACGCTGGAATGGTCTGATTCTGCGAAAAAACCATCTGGAAACCCGAGCCGCAGTGGGCGCATTTGTCCTTTGAAACGCAGCCAGCCAAATGCCTGAAAAGATGTGAGATTTTTCAGTTTGTCTGAATGGCCTGTGAACCGTGAACAGTGACCGATTTTTTCGCCGGCAAGTTTCATCGGATCAGCAATGAGAACCATTTCAAAACGCACCTGATCATGCCCTGTGACAGACAGAGGGATGCTTTCATCCGGGCTCTGCACCGACCTTGAAGTGGCGTTTCCACCGTCAAGAAGCCATAACTGGAGGGTGTTCCCATCTATTTTTATTTCTGCATGCCCTACAGAACATCTTTCTATTTCGGAAAGAACGCCCTGATGAGGGGCTTCATGCGAATTCGTGTGATTGCCGGCAGCAGGCGATTGCTGTGAAAAAATCGGGCAAGCAGCAAACAGCAGAATTACGAAAAACAGCAGGGTAATTTTAATTCTCATGATCAATTTCCTTTGGAAAAACCGTTAAAAAGATCGAGGGGAAAGATTATGCATGACATTCAGACGGTATGCCTGAAATGCGGGTATCAGTCCTGTTATGAGACCTGCCAGAGCAAACATGGGTATCACATACAGGTCAAAACTGCTTGTATAAAATGGGTCAAGAGCAACACCAGTTTCAGATTGAATAAGCATAGAACCAGAATAAACCAGTACCCGGCTGAAGACCAAACCTAAGAGCCCGCCGGTCGAGGTTATCACTGCGGACTCAGCCAATACCAACCCGAAGATCCATGAACGCGAAGCTCCAAGACAGCGCAACAGCGCATAATCACGCTTTCTTTCGCGCAGGGTATTAAGCAGTGAAACCAGTAAAAACATTGAAGAAATAAAAACCACCATAAGTGAAATGCCCAGCAGAACGTGATCGACCCAGCCAATAATGTTAAACAGCTGCGGCAGAACCTCGTTGGGAATAACAATTTGTGCTGATTGATTCTGGGCAAGCATGAATTTGAGGTCACGAATCCCGGGATGAATCACTCCGCCCCTGATTTTTTTTATTTTAACCAGCGCCCCGGATACTTCGCGGCTTTCAAGGTCTGTCGACATTTTAGCCACGTCGTTGCCATGCCCTCCAAGGGTAAAAAAACATTCGAGTGGAATATAGATGGCACGATCATGAGGAGTGCCTGTTCGGGCAAGAATTCCGCAAAACACATATCTGTCGTTATGGTGTACCGGGTCGCCAGCGTTTACTCCGCAGGTTGGATTGAAAGCGTCTCCAATTTTTATGCCGAGCTTTCTGGCGGCATCCCAGCCCGCAATTGCCTCTCTGGCATGGGCGGCAGAAAAGTTTCTTCCCTGGCCTCCGGTCTCAGGAGCAAAGCTCAGTCTGCTGCCCGGCAGATATTCAAAATTTTCAAAAAACGCCGGATCAATGGCATTAACACGCACGCCGGCATAGGAATGCCCGGTACAAAAAGGGATTGCTGATTCAACGATGCTTTCTTTTTTCAGCTCTTCAATCAGCGACCAGGAAATTTTGCCAGGCATTTCTTCAAGGTGGTATACGGCATTTAAAACAATCTGCAACGGTGAGCCTTTGGGGGCCAGAACAGCATCAATTCCGAGTCCGACGCGTATAAAATGCTGGTGCGTCTGGTTGCGCAGACAAATCACCGCAGCCATAAGACTGACCCCAAGGGCAATGCTGAGTATGGTGGCCAGAGTAGAAAAGGCATGCTGTCGCAGACTTTTTAAAACAAGTGTGAAGAAGCTCACTTTTTTGCCCCTTCATGCAGAAAAGCCCGGTTTAGCTCTTTAATGCTTACTTTTGCAGGAAACTGCTCTACCACTTCAAGGTCGTGGCTGATTACCAGCAGCGTTGAGCCTTCTTTTTCTGTTAAAGACATCATCAGTCCCATAACTTCAACTGCTCTGGCGGGATCAAGAGAACCGGTCGGTTCGTCGGCGAGCAACAGAGCGGGGCGGTGGGCAAGAGCCCTGGCAATTGCGACTCTTTGTTGTTCGCCAATTGAAAGCTGATCAGGCAAATGATCCAGGCGGGCTGAAAGACCGACTTCGCTGAGAAGCCAGACAGCCCGTTCCCTGTCTGAACCGGCTCCCGAAAGGGTCATCCCGATCAGTACATTTTCGAGCGCTGAAAGCCCGTGCAGAAGATTAAAGGATTGAAATACAAACCCGATGTTCCGGCCTCGAAACCGGTCGCGCTCATGCTCAGACATCTTTGCAAGATTCTGATCCGCAATTATCACCTGGCCGGAAGATGGCGAAAGCAATCCGGCGAGTATATTGAACAAAGTCGTTTTTCCTGAACCGGAAGGCCCGAAAATTGCACACATTTCGCCTCTTGCAAGGCTGAAATCATCAATTCGCAGAATTTCCGTGGGTTGAGGCTTGGCAACCGAGAAAACACAGTCTGTCATTTTTACAAGAATAGACATTAAGCCTCTGTTCTAGCATTTTGACCGGGGGGATAACCGGCAAAACATCTCATGACAACTGTATTGTGGTATAGGCAGGCTCAGAGAAGAAATCAAAATTTAACTGTTCCAGGCTTCACTATATACCGGAGAAATTTCCCGATGATGACGTCTGAAGAGGTTGACTGATTTGCTGCCGCAATTTTTTTTGCCATCTCGTTTTCTGATTCTTCCGGGAAAAGAAAAGCAAACTCGGCAAACCCGATAATTTTTAAATCGCTTGCTGCTGAAGCATTTTCTGAAGCAGCCTGATCGAGCCGAGTCGGGAGATTGTAGATTGTGACGGGCTGACTCTCAGAGGCGTTTTTTGCCGAAAAGGTTTCGATGATCGGTACAATGATCTTTCTGGAATTATCGTTGCTTGCGTTGTTTGCCAGGCGTTTTCTCAGAGTTTCGGCAGGAGAGAATGTAAAAAATGCGGGCTGTAAAGAATTGCCGATGTCTATTTTTCTGTAAAGACTGCGCATGAAGCCCAGTTCAAGGTCTTTTTCCGACTTTATATTCATTGAATCAGAAACAAATGCGCCACTGCATCTGACTTGAGCAGGTTCAAGACTTTCAGTTATGGTGTCTGCCGGGCCGCCGGGGGATAGAATGTATTCCAGGCCAGGTTCGAAGCACGAGTCGTTATCAAACGGTTTGAATGAAAAACGGCCAGTCTGCGGGATTGTAAGCAGACCATGATGAATTGCCAAAGGTACAACGCCTGTGAAAGAAAGATATGCTTCTCTCGTATCGCTGATAATTGAAGAGTCGAGTTCCAGAACCCGGCCAAAAATATAATTCACCTTTTGCTGGCAGCTTACTAGAAGGTTGTCTTCACTGATTTCAATTCGGATTGTCTGCAGCTGAGTCTGGTCAAAACCATTGCTGGTGAGAATCTCGCGGATGTGTCCATCGATAACTTTGACCTGGTTCGGCCCAATGGGATCACTGCTGGAAGATTTCAGTGCCATCAGTCGGTCAAACCCGGCTTTCCATGCCGCATTTATTGCCGTCTGAAGCTTCAGGCGATGATAATAGAAGTTACCAACATCTGCCACCAGAGCTACCATTCCTAGCAGGAAAACGGCCATCAGGGCTGTTAATGGCAAAATAGCACCGTTTCGCATTTTTCTTTTAAAGTTGTTTGAAAAAAATCTTGGCATGCCTGTTATTCTTTGTTCTCTTTTGCACTGGTAGCAAGGGTTATGGCTCCGGACTTGTTCTGCCCGCCAAGAAGACTACCCATACCCGGAGTGAACAATACCATATCGAAAGTAGCTGAAACTTCAATTTCTACGGCCGAAGTTCCGGCTCCGGTTATGGTCGGGTTATTGCTGGGGTTGCCAAGGTTGTATGAAGCCTTGTCCATCATTGGTGACTGGAATTTCCAGAAGGCTGTCACAATCTCGTCAGCAGAGGCGTGAGTTCCTGAGGTGTAGACATTTCTTGCAATCAGCGGGTTCAATCTTTTCGTGCCGGCGCGAACCGCTTGAATGCACTGGTAGTTGAGGGATGTCCAGCAATGAAATGCCCGGCCAAAGTCAATGATACCGAAGATTACAAAGACAAAAATCGGCAGAACCAGTGCAAACTCTACAAGAGCCTGCCCCCTTTGCTTCATGTGTCTTTTATTCATAATGAGACTCCTGTACTGGAAATGGGAGCTAGATATTCAGGAATTTTATAAGCGGCCAAAGTCGAAATTTTTATCGAATCATTACCTGAGACACACTGGAGCATGGTTTTATAGAATGGGGTATACGCCGGAGAGTCATAAGACAATGCGACTCTGATTAAATTTCCACCTGTTGCAAGGCTTATCCGCTCAGGTGTCCTGACGGTGAAACTGCCTTTGAAACTCGTTGGTTTACGGCTGTTTATAAAAGCGATTATAGACTCGTCAGAACAGTTATTTTCTGCGCCCCAGCGGGCGGCATCGTTTGCAAGCTGCTGAAGGGTCACAGCATTGTGAAGGGCAAACCCGAAGTCGATAATGCCTCCGATTATTATCAAAAGAAAGAAGGGAAAGACTATGGCCAGTTCAACCAGTGACTGGCCATGTCTTTTTAATGTTTGCATACTGCGTTTTCTGATTGTTCTTTGCATTTTATCAGTCCGCGCCTTATCAGTCTGGCATAACGGTTGTATAGGGCTGTACTATGTAGCGAATAAAACGACCCCTGATCTGGCCTTCCTGTGAGCCGCCGATATCCTGGGCTCTGGCTTGTCGGGCCGCGTCTGACGGATCGATGGTGGTTGGCAGGATTTCAAACTTGGCGTAACCGATGATTCTTGCGGAAGCCTGAAAGTTATAGGCAGACGAAGCAACTGCCCCACCTGGCGTATCGATGCCGCGCAGGTCATAGATCGATGTTGCGGTCGCGTTGTTATAAAGGCCTGCATCTCTTACGCTCTGGGGAATATCGGTAATTGGCACTATGACTCGCGTGTAAGGAGGAATTGTACCATTACCATACAGGCGGAGGTCAACTGCCTGCTGAGTCGATTCGGTAGCGACGCCGGGTATCGGTAGAATTCTGTCGTTGATATTCGTCGGATTGTTCTGACCAGTACCAAAATCTGTACCAAACTGCTGATGGAGTGAGGTCAGGTTGTTCGGGTCGATATTGGCGGTGTTGGTCGGGTCAGCGATGCCGAAATTGTATTTTTTTGAGCCATCGCCAATCGCAATTTTTTCAGCTACGAGAGAACCCAGCAGAACGTTGTTCAATGTAAGTCGTTTGCTGTAAATTTCAGAGGCCTCATGGCCCCCAAGGAAGGTAAATTCACCGTCTCCGACTCTGCCACGAAGGTATCTCGCCGAGCCATCGCCGTTGGTTGCCATGACGGTTATCGGGTTTGGTCCGACCGTTTCGGGGTTTTTGGTCAGCGCTGAGGGTTCATTGGCTTTGGCCCCAATTCTCAGATAATCTTTATTGAACGATGAGGTATTACCGCTGAATGAACTGATACCGAGCATCTTGTGATTCTGCTGCATCGGGTCATACTGGTCGGTCAGGTTGTAGTTTCCGGTACCATCTTTTTTGGTATTGGCCTTGAAGCTGGTTTCGTTCATGGCAACCGGCCAGCCTGTAACCTGTTTGCCCTTGCTGAATGTTACGTAATTGAAACCGGTATATGCAAAACAGTCTGCATAAGGATTCGGATCTGCAGAATTGATTCGCAGTCTGCGCATCCAGAGGGCGGCGTCCATGTTGTCGGTGGCAGCGCACTGCGAGTAGAGCATTTTACCGGATGCGGCAAACTCACGGATCTTATAAACCATTTCCTGTTTGCCTACGACTGCGGCAGGAAATGTATAACCACCCGATTTGACGTCTTTGAAGCCATACTGTGTGACCAGCGCAGCACTTACCCGGCCTTCACTGCTCCCGGTGTCGCCGAATTTTTCGTGGTGAATGTGAACCCAGTGGGCGCCATGCATAAGTTCGCCGGCGAGAACGTGGCTATCCCAGAGTACATTAACTTTGGCAGTGTTATAGGTGTCATATAGTCCCATTTTGTAAGGGACAAAACCGGCTCCGGAGCCTGTGCCGCCATACGGAATTTCTGCGGTTCTCATAATTTTACCTACGGGGTCAGGGTCTGAAGAGGAAACCATTTTGATTACCGGTTGATACGACATTTTGATGATGTTGGTGGTTTTGCCTGCGGGAACGTATGCGTCAACAGCGGTATAGATGGCGTTGGCCTGCTGGGCAGTAAGTTCCTGGAAGGCGATGCCACGATCAGAGAGCCTCTTCTTGAGGACGCTGTATTTTTTCGCAGCTTCAAGCGTCGGATCCGTGTAGTAGCGGAACATGAAAGAGCCACCGCGGTAGCCGATCAGCCACTCAACCGGAACAAAATTTTCGATTCCGAGCGCCCAGTGAACCACGCCATAAGCCTTTTGATAGGCAGTTGAACTCGGCTGGTTGTCCATGTAGACGATAATTCTCGATGTCATATTCGGCGGATCAGGGTTATCGCTGCCACCAAGCTTGAGAATGTATTCCTGGTTCGGGGTAAATCCCTCGAGCGAAGCGGTATTTGTAGCAAAAAGTGTAACTGAATAGTTATTCTTGTCTATGTCTCTAGTCTCGCCGTTGGGTATGATAAGTGGAACAAGGACGGCGCCCTGACTGGCAACACGAGAAGCTCCGACTTCAGCCTGCGTGATATCGAAGTATCTGGCAAAAAACAGCCCGACCTGTTGCTGGTCCTGCACGTCAAGCGTGCGGTCATCAGGAAAGGTTACGGTAACCGAAGCCAGTTGTGCGTCTGTATACCCGTTGGCTTTCATTACCTCGATTACGCGTGAGGTAATCGCGGCTTTTTTGGTATTGTCGAGGGGATAGCCTAGTTCAGCCATGCGATAGTAGCCAGCCTTCCAGCCGGCGTTTACAGCAGTCTGGAGTCTGGACTGCTGATAATACATCCAGCCAGTGTCTGTTACCATCGCCGTCAGGCCGATCATCATGGAAGCTGCCAGAACGGCAACCACCAGTACGGCCCCCGCTTTTCTCGCGAGCAGATCTTTCATCTTAGTAAACATTGTTTCCCTCCTGTATAAGGGCATTCATCTGTTGAAATAATTGTCAGGACTATAGCTGAGGAATCTGATAGGCTGCCATTGTTCCGAGGGGGATACTTGGCGAACCGGTCGTGGCAGAAAACATTGTCTGGTAGAAAGGTGTGTATACCGGGGAATCGTAAGTAAGGTTAACTCTTACCAGATCGACTCCTGACGGAAGGCTGACAACATTTACGGTGGCCGCGATCTGCTTGCTCATCCAGGTTGGTTTTTTGGCTGTTGCATTGACGAAGTTTGTTACTGCCGAGTCGCCCGTAACACTGTTCTCTGCAGCCCAGGAAGCGGCATCATTAGCAATACCCTGGAGAGTGACATAGTTGTAGAAGGCAAAACCGAAATCGATTATTCCTCCGAGGATTATCAGGAGGAAAAAGGGAAAAACCACAGCCAGTTCCACAATTGCCTGACCCTTCTTTTTGTTTTTCATCTGGCCCTCCTGCATTACAAAGAAGCAAAATATGTGCCTGCTCCTCTTCACTTAAGTTAAATATATCATTGTGAGGTGCAAATATCAAGTTTACTCTTCAATGTCTGATCTGCGTCTGGACCGGGTGTGGCAATTGCAGACTAATACCGCGGTTGGTTTGCCTCATCGGTGGGGTATGTCTGTCATTGTTTCACTTCAGATGGTTAGAAATGCCGAAGGTCGTCTCTCTATGAATTTTCGATTCAGGCATTTTCGGGTAATTCGCCTATGCTTTGCTTTCTTTCAAAATCGCGGTAATGATGAAATATGCTGTTTTTTGTCGGGGGCAGGGGAAATTTTCCGCGGAAAAAATAAGCGAGGGGTGGTTGTTCCACCCCTCGCAGATTTATGCAATCGGGATATTATTCTTCCTGGACCGGAATCAGGGTAACTGCACCCGGGAGTACCTGGTGCCATGATGTGACCGCTGTAGAAAACGCGTAGCTGATAATGTCACCGTCATTGTTCAATACTGGAGTTGGAGTGTCAAGAAGACGAGTGATCAGGTAATAGCCATTAGGAAGGTTTTTCATTGAAAAATAGCCAAGAGAGTTGGTTTCAAGCCAGCGGAACATTACTTCCGGCGGGAACTGGTCGCGCGGGTTGGAATCAAACCATAGAACCATCGTGGCATTTGCCAAAGGCGTTCTTACAGCAAGCAACGGGTCGTAAAGAATGCCCTGAAAAGCGCCAGTCTGGGTCCAGAGCTGTGCAACTGCAGTGGTGCCGAGGTTATAACCCTGGCGGGTTACATTGTCGCCGTCAGTGAAGCTGCTCGCATCGGCGGCGGTGATTTTTTTGTTGCCAAACCAGATTTCATCTCTCAGGCTCAGTTCTACAGAGGTTTCGACAAATCCGTTCTTTTCTACCTTTATAGTGTAGGTTCCTGATGAAAGATTGACAAATGAGAATTCGCCGTTTACGAGTGTTGATGACTGGTAGCTTTGTTTGGTGTCTTTGTTGGTAATTGTAAGAACAGCGGCCATGACGGGGGTTTTGTTAAGTGAATCGATGACCTTGCCAAAAAAGCTTACAGAGCTTGGGGCTACGGCTACAACTTTTGGAAGAAGCGAAAAGTCGAATCTTTGAGTTGTAGCATTGGTCAAGTCGACAATTTCTGAGCGATTTTCAAAAATTCCGGAAGCGTCGGAAACCGTAATAATGTAAAAACCCTGGAAGAGATTTCGTATCGAATATGCTTTGTTGTCTGTCGTTGCTACGGAAGTTGTCACGTTTGTTCCGATCAGCTTTGCTGAAACGGAGAGTTGTGCACTTGTGCTGTTTACAGAGGTTCCTGTCGAGGTGTCGATTATTGACCCCTGAATGGTTACCGTTCCGGTAGCCTGTGCGGGAAGGTTGCTGGTTCCGGTTGTGGAGGTTGATTGGGTGGCTGTGCTGACAGCTGCTCCAGTCGGGTTAGAGCCGCCGCAGCCTGTAGTAAAGTTTGCGGCCAAGAGGCAGAGCATCAGTGCAGCGATTCCCAGTCTGAGAATTGAATTCTTCGAATTCATTTTCCCGTCTCCTTTGTTATTCGTAGAGTTGTTAAACTTTTTCAGCATTCGATCGGCTCCATTCTCAGAGTATCGTTAACCCTGACACCAGTTTTTTGTATCGTACCTGATTTAAGCTCAAGAACGGAGCTTACATCTCTATGCCAGCCGGAAAGACCCACCCATGGACGCAGTTTTTCATAAATGGCCCGGATGCAGTTGCCTGAATCGAGAAAAATTGCATCTATGGGAAAACGCATGAACATCATATGTATCGAATTACATGGAGTGATGAGCAACCCTTCGCCTTCTGCGGGCTCGGGAGCGAGCATCAATCCGCGGAATCTTGACCAGAAGCTGTCTGCCAGTCGGATTCTGTTGCCGACAACAGACTGATCCCGGTTATTCATGATTCTGAAGAAGGCTGGGGCCATTGCGTCAGTTGCCTCCTGCAAGTCCGGCGGTGCCTTCGATCATCTGAAAGACCGCAGGTGCACCAATAACCAGACCGACATTCGGGAAAATGAAAAATACCAGCGGAATCATCATTTTTACCGGGGCTTTGGCGGCTTCTTCCTCAGCGCGCTGGCGGCGTTTGTCGCGCATCTGCTCTGACTGAATACGCAGGACCTGACCGATCGAGACACCGAGTTGGTCGGCCTGAACGATTGCCGAAATGAAGGCGTTGAGGTCTGGGTGGTCAACTCGTTCTGCCATGCCCTTGAAAGCATCGCGCCTTGCCTGACCCATGCGCATATGGCGCAGAGTCAATCCGAATTCGTCAGGGATCGGCCCGCGCATTTTTTCGACCACTTTGTCGCAGGCGGCGTCAAAGCCGAGACCCGCTTCAACGGCAACGGTCAGAAGGTCGAGAACGTCGGGCAACTGTCTCTGAATCTGATGCAGGCGGTTGGCAATACGTCTCTGAAGGAACATTCTCGGCATGAGGATGCCAAGAGCGACGCCAAACAGAAGCGCCATGGGCATGAGGCCTGGGCTGAATACCAGTGCGAAGGCAAGCATGGAGCCAGGAGTTATTACCCGGAACAGATTCTGGATAACAGTAAACTCGCTTACAGTAAGGCCGCCCGGGTAGCCGGCCTGGGCAAGCTCTTTTTTTAGATTGGATTTTTTGGTTTTCTTTGTTCCCTTTTCTTCGTTTTTCCCGGCCATACGGGCAATAATTGGCCTGATAACGCGATCGACAAAGGGTTTGTTTAGTTCGGCTTCCTGGACTTCGGCGACGTTAAACTCTGAGACTTCTTCGAGTGAAGCGAGGCGACCCTGGATATCGCTTTTTGTCCCGGAAGGGAAAAGAAGCAGGATGACCAGAAAGATTATGACGCCTCCGAGAAGCATGAAGATTAAATTCATAAGCTCTCCTTAAACCTCGATGTCAACAATGCACATAATGGCATATATGCCGATGAGTTCCCAGATCAGGCCGGCAATAACGACAAACCAACCTCTGAAAGCTCCATGCCTGAAGGTAAACAGTTTCATTATAAACTCAGGGTTGACGACATAGATCATCATGCCGAGAAACACAGGCAGAGCGCCGACGATGATGCCGGAGATTTTTGCCTGGGCTGTTTTGGTTTGAATTTCGCCCTTGATTTTCATGCGCTGACGAATTGTGTAACCAATTATCTCAAGGATTTCGGCGAGATTACCACCGATCTGTCTCTGTATTAGAACAACGGTGGTTACCAGATCCCAGTCTTCGCTTTCTACCCTCTGGTTTAGAGCAACCAGCGTGTCTTCAAGGTTGACGCCAAGGCTGTTTTCTTTGAGAACACGCTTCAGCTCTTTGCCCATAGGCGGCAGGGTTTCTCTGGAAACCATTTCGAGAGACTGAAGGAATGAGTAGCCCGCCTTGAGGCCGTTTGCAAGCATTACCAGCGTGTCGAGAATCTGTTCGTTAAAAGCCTTGACGCGCTGCGCCTTCATTATCGATATCCAGACCAATGGCCCGACATAACCCATTGCGGCAAGCCCAATCGCGACCAGAATGTTCTGCATCACACCCATCCCGAAGCTTAGTGAAAGCATGATCGCCAGAAACTGAATAGCAACGAATTCGTTTGCTTTGAGGGGGATGTCGGCTTTGGCCAGCTGATCGGCAATGCGCATCGCCATGCCCTTTGGAGTAATGATCGTGCCCATATTGGCAAGGATGCGCTTCGCAGCATTGCCGCCGGCACGGTTTTCCTTGAGCCAGTCATCATCAGTGGCATCTACAGCCTGTTTTATTTCTTCGTTTTCTTCTGGAGCTGAGTATTGCTCTGCTGCAATCTCATTTTCAACAAGATACTGCTCCATGCGGTGGCGGACTTCTTCGCCCGGCGGTTTCCCGAGAATAGAAAAGAGCAGCAACACAAAAAACAGAGTTGCCAGCGCAACGAAACCTATAAAAATCGTTTGAATCAATTTTTTACCATCCTCTCGCTGTATCGGTAAAAATGTTCGGTGGTAAGTTTATACCAAATTCCTGAAATTTGGAAGCAAACTTCGGACGTATGCCGGTGGGTTTGAGTCGGCCGATAATTTTGCCTTTTTCGTCAACCCCGGTCTGTTCAAAGCGGAAGATATCCTGAGTAACTACCTTGTCGCCTTCCATGCCCTGAATTTCGGTCAGATATGTGATTTTTCTCGAACCGTCTTTCAGGCGTGACTGCTGTACGATCATGTGAACGGCAGAACTGATCTGTTCACGGATAGCGCGGACCGGGAGGTCCATGCCGGCCATAAGAACCATGGTTTCGAGACGGGCAAGCATGTCGCGCGGCGTGTTGGCGTGGCCTGTGGTCAGTGAACCGTCGTGACCGGTGTTCATTGCCTGAAGCATATCGAGAGCTTCGCCGCCGCGGCATTCGCCGACGATTACTCTTTCGGGGCGCATGCGGAGGGTATTTTTGATCAGTTCGCGCATCGAGACTTCGCCCTTGCCTTCAATGTTGGCCGGGCGGGTTTCAAGGCGCACCACGTGTGGCTGGCGCAGCTGCAGTTCAGCGGCGTCTTCGCAGGTGATGATGCGTTCATCTTCAGGAATGAACGAGCTGAGGATGTTGAGAGTGGTGGTTTTACCAGAACCGGTACCGCCGGATACTACGATGTTTAGGCGAACTTTGATGCAGGCTTCGATAAATGATGCCATTTCCTGGGTGAGGGTACCAAAGCGAACCAGATCCTGAATTCCGAGCGCTTCTTTTTTAAATTTTCGGATGGTGATGGTCGGGCCGTTGAGGGCGAGGGGAGGGATGATGGCGTTAACGCGCGAACCATCTGGAAGACGGGCGTCGACGTAGGGAACGGATTCGTCGATACGGCGACCGATCGGGGCAACGATGCGTTCGATGATTCGCATTACGTGATCGTTGTCTTTGAATTTGATATCAGACAGGATCAGCTTGCCCTTCTTTTCGTAATAAATCTGGAATGGGCCGTTGACCATGACTTCTGAGATATCTTCTTCGTCGAGAAGTGGCTGGATCGGGCCAAAACCAACCATGTCGTCGAGAAGGGTGTTGGTTAAGCCTTCGATTTCCCTCTGAGTCAGGGTTATGTTGGCTTTTGGGCTTTCTTCGGCGATTACCGCAAAAATTCTTTCGCGCAGCATGTTGCGCTTTTTTTCGATATTGGCTTCGGCCATGATGGCAGCGGGCATGTCATCGATGAGTTTGGTATGGACACGTTCTTTAAGCCTCTCAAAGCCGGTGATTTCACGCGTTGAAGCGCTTTCCATGATGCCGGATTTTTCGGTAGTTTTCTTTTCTTCATTCAGACGTGAAAGCAGACCACCCATAACTTAACTTACCTCCATTAATTCGAACCAAATAACAGGTCTTTAATTTTAAGAATAGCGCTTTTGCCGGTTTCGGGAACATTGCGTGGCACCAGTCGTTCGGCCATGCCGAGGATTGAGCGGCCAATGCCACTGGCCGGGGATTTCAATACAATCAGTTCGCCCTGATTCAATGAGCGCTGGGCAATCTCTGATTCCATTGGAACAGTAGCATAGATAGGTATTGCCAGCCCACCTTCAAGATCAGTTCTGCCGATTCCGACATTTTGAATTTCTTTGTTGAGAAGCAGTTTAACCTTACTCATGTCAAAGTTTATATCAGAAAATGTTTTAAGACATATTTTAGTATTTTTCAGTGAGCTGATTTCGAGAGTTGCGACCAGAAGCACCATTGTCGTCTTGTCGAGAATAGCGAGTTCTTTTTCAGTTATCATCGGCGGCGTGTCAAAAATGATAAAATTGTAAAACGGCCTGGCCACTTCAATAATTCTGAGAAGATGCTCGGTTTTAACTGCATCTGCAAAGGCGGGTTCGCGAGGAGCAAGAAGAATGTCGAGCCCGCATTCGTGTCGGGTTATATTTTTTTCGAGGTCCGCGAAACTTATTTCGCCGGCTTCGACAAGATTCGAGATGGTTCTTTTGGCCGCGAGATTCAGGGTAATACCAACATCGCCAAATTGCAGAGAGGCGTCGATCAGGAGCGTTTTTTTTCCTTTTGTTGCCAGACTGGCGGCAAGATTAACCGCCAGGGTCGTGCGGCCAACGCCGCCCTTGGTTGCAAAAAAAGTGATAATATCGGCACTTGGCTCATTTGCAAACAGGTCGGGGCGGTCTTTCAACCAGCTGTTAAAGACATTGTTGATAGTGTCGACGAGATCGCTGGTCGAAAAGGGCTTGACGAGAAAGTCTTTGGCGCCAGCCTTCATGGCGCGTCGGAAGTATTCCTGCTCACTCTGGATCGACATTATAACTGTCTGAACATTGGGAAAGTCTTTAGCCAGGATTTCGGAAGCCTTGAGGCCATCGAGTTCGGGCATGTTGATGTCCATTAACACGATGTGTGGCTGCATTTCCTTGACCAGGTCAACGGTTTCACGGCCATTTCTCGCTTCACCAACAATTCGGATGTTGTCCTGGTTTTTCAGCATTCTCCGGACATTGGATCTCAGTTCATCCATGTCGTCGGCAATCAGAAGCTTAATGGTCGGTGTGCTGGACAATTTTCAATCTCGCTTGCATGGCCTCAACCCGTTTATCGGGTTGAGGCTCCGGGTTCATTTCTGGGCAGGGATATGGCTTGATTTGATCTGCTGGAACATGTTGTGGAGCTTTTCCAGTTTGTCTGACCGTCTCGGTACCGGAACGGTTTCGAGTTTGCTTTTGCCGGAAAGATCGGTTTCGCGGTTGGCGATTTTGGGGGTCAGCAGGATAACCAGTTCGTTTTCGCTGTTGGTTGTAGACTTGGTTTTGAAAAGGCGGCCAAGATAAGGAATTTTGCTCAGGACAGGGATGCCTTTCCAGGAAACGCCCTCGGTTCTGTTGATAAGACCGCCAAGAACAATGGTTTCCTGATCTTTAATTTTCAAGGTCGTCATGATACTGCGCTTGAGGATATCAGGCGGGCCATCAGTGCCACGCAGGAAGCTTGGTTCTTCCTGTTTGGCGAAGACCGAGAATTTAAGATTGTCGTCATTAACGAAAAGATCGCGAATTGCCAGTTTCAAGGAGGCATTTACGGATTCGTAGGTCGGGTTGCCGGCCTGGTCAAGAGTGCCAGGGTAGTAGACCTGCTGCCCGACAGAGACATATGCGTTACCAGCATCTGTTTCGATAGAGGTTTCAGCTTCGGCTGCATCGTTTTCCTTGAGCCAGCCGGCGCCGGACATTTTTCTGGCCATAATGTCGGGTTTTTCAGCAATCGAACTGCCGTAAACGATCAGCTTCGGATTTGCAAGTACCTTGGCCTTGCCGGAGGTTTCCCAGGCTTTAACCTGGGCGGCGATAAGGTCGAAGCGGTTGATATTTTTCATGAAGAAGGGGTTCATGTATTTTGGAACAGCGGCATTGCCATCGGCTCCTGGAGTTTCACCAAAGTTCAGGATACCGCTCAGCACGCCATCGGCACCCTGGCCGCCCCATTCAATGCCCATATCTTTCTGATTGTTTTTGGAAACCTGAAGAATGTAGGCCTGGAAGACAACCTGAATCGGGTCGTCGATGACAACGAGATTGCTGATTTTTTCTTCATCTTCGACAAAGCCTTTTACGGTCTCGGCGAGGTGAATGTATTCGTTCTGATCCTTTACTGATCCCTGAAGAACTACCCGGATTGAAGAGGTCTGTGATCCTACTCCGGTATTGCTCTGTTCGACATTGGGGTCGATTTCTGGGGAAATAACCGATACTTTGACATTGGGAAGCTTTATTGCTGCTTCAATTCGCTGTTGCAGAGACGTGAAGGATGCTTCGAATTCAATCAGGCTGACCAGAGATTTACTGCCAAGAAGACTCTGAGCGACAGTTTCGGCTTTGGCTTTATCTTCGGGGGTTGATACCTGCCCTTTAAGGTAGGCGATGTCAGGAAAAATTACCAGCTCAAGGCTTTTGTTGTTGATGATCGAGGCAAACTTGGCCAGAATCGTGTCGTTTTCAGAAAAGGTTTCGACGTCGTAAACCCGGCGACCGGTGAGGTCCCATAGGATAAGCTGGGTTCCTCCGACGCTGAGCCCTGAGAGAATGATATCTTCTTCAGAAACATTGAGTACATCAACAATTCCTTCTTTTACCGCAAGGATTTTCTTGACTCCCTGGGCTGGAATTGCAGTTGATTTTCCGACAGGAATCATCAGTTTTTCGGCTGCAGAAATCTTTGTCTGGAAAGATGCTGCCAAAAAAACGGTGGATAGAACCAGCATAAACAGGATCGATTTTTTCATAATGAATTGCCTTTTCATTCTTTTCATTACTTACAGGTGCTGGAAGCTTCCGCACTGGTGCTCTCAGCAGCTTCTGACTGCTCAGCAGCTTCGGTGTTGATCGCGGAAAATGTCTGAGCCGGCAGTTGCTGAAACTTGCCGGCCGCCGGCCCGCCGTATTTATAGAGCTCGCGTCTTGAGGTTGCACCATACATGATTTCAACCTTTCCGTCATCGACGGGAGCGATAACCACCTGTGCAGGTGTTGATTCGGATGTTTTTACAGCCTGAATAAAATCAGGATGGCCGATATCGCTGAGGACTATTCTCTCAGTAGCACCTTTAGTCTGGACTTTCTGATCTTTGTCTTTGGGGTTTTTCAGAACGAGGCTGAAGCTGGTGCCAGAGTCAAGATACATGAGCTTTTCGAGGTCTGTGGGATTCAGAGCCAGGGTTACGAGTTCAACCTTGCCGGCAGCAATCGCCGGGGTTGCAGTAGCTGCTCCGCTATCAAACTCATAAGTTCCGCCGACCGCAAGGATCTGTATGTCCTGGAGAACTATTTTGGTGATCGGGTCACTGTTTCTTGGTCTGAAGGTGGCGATTACATCGACATAGTCACCCTGCTGAATGAAACCGCCAACCGAAGTTGCCTTGTTGACGGCAATAGATACGGCGCGTTTTCCCTGAGGGATTGCGCGTGCAAGGTTGGGAACCTGCGATTCATCCATAAGTCGCGGTGGAGTCATGATGTCATCCGGAAGGATGGTCACTGCGGTGTACCGATTGGTTATCGAGGCAATACTGGTGATTGCCGTATCGGGAACTGCCGAGGCTATCATTTCGCGAAGCTCAAAGCTTGCCTGAACCAGTGTTGGTTCGAGCCTTGTGCGCGCCGCCAGGCGTTTGGTGCTCACCACAACAGCCTTTTTAAGTATGGTTGGCTGCTGGACGACAGGTGCTTCAATACGAGCCGGCTGGCTTGTCTGCAGCTTGTTCCAGAGAAGCATTGAAATGGCGAGTGACGCCAGCAATGCCACGATGATCGCTCTTCTGTTCACGGTTGAGGATCCTCCTCGACACAAATATGATGAGAGAATAACACAGCAGAATCTAACAGGCAAGAACAACCCCTGTTTCGACAAACAAAAGGTTTTTCTTTACCTGAAGGGTACAAAATAATATACAAACCACCAAAAAAAGCTAACTATTTTTTTACAGAAGTTAAAAAAAATTCAGTTACGGCTTTTTATTGAAAAACCAATGTTCTGGAGGCTCGAAACAACATATCCGGTAAGGCGCTGAGAATAGTGTTTACCAGGTGAGTATAATTGTGTGGTAGCAGGCGATCAGGGTGGCAAGAAAGATGTCTATGCCGAGGAGAAACCGGTATCGTCCGTCTTCTTTGACAGAGGCATTCTCTGACTGAATCGTCTTGTGGCGGAAAGCGCCGCTGGTAAAACTGGTTGCCATCATGGCAACGGCGTTGCTTCCGTAGTTGAGGAACTGAACGATAAAGGCGTGTACAACGCCGAGGGCGGAGGTGTAGAGAAATACGCTGATAGCGAACCATGGCCCACCCAGAGCCCCGATGCCGCCGAGAAGTTTAACGTCGCCCATTCCGAGAAGGTTGATGGCGGCGAATGGCAGGTAAAGAAAAATGCCGGCGAAGGTTCCGGCAAGGCTGAAGCCGAATCCGTCGAGGCCATTGAGGTAAAAGTTGACCAGCCACCCGGTCAGGATGGCTGGAAAGGTGAGCCAGTTGTAGATTCGGCCAGAGCTCGAATCGGTCAGCATTGCCGTGAAGGCAACGATTATGGCAATACTCTGTGGCAGGGTCGGATGAATCATGCGACCTATTCTAACCCGAAATCAGATTTTTACATAGCCCAGAATTTTTGCTCTGACATTGTTGAGAAGTTTGCGGGCGGCACGCAGGTCTTCTTCTGGTTCGCCTTCGCGGTGCAGAAAGACCATGGCGCCTGTCTGGCCGGCGAGAATACCGGTTTCCGGGTATTCGAGCAGGGCCGGAGTATCGATAAGAATAATTTCGACGCGGCGTTTGAGGTTAGTCAGAAGATCGATCATCTCTGGAGAGCCAAGGACTTCAGCGGGCGACTTCGGAGAAATGCCGGCACTTATGAGAGTGAGATTGTTTACTTCAGTCTGCTGAATGGTTTCGCGAATGTTGCTGCTGCCCTTCAAAAGGCCGGCCAGACCGTCGTTGTTGTCAAGGTCGAACATTCTATGCAGAACCGGGTTGCGGAAGTTGGCATCGATCATAAGCACGGAGTAGCCTGTCTGAGCAAGAAGAATGGCCGTATTGGTCAGCAGAGTGGTTCTTCCGGTGCCGGTTCTGGCTGAGCCGACAAGTACTATGCGGGCCTGCGACTCCGACATGCTGATCTGCAGGTTTGAAACCAGGTTCTTGAAGGGCTTGAGACTCGGTGAAGTCGGGTCGTTGAGAGCGATCAGACGCTCGTCATAGCGCATTACTTCTGTTTCTTCGTCCTGTGGCGAGGGCAGGGCAAGTGGTTCGCGGGCAAGTGACGGGGCCTCGAGAATTATTTCGGCGGGTTCGGCAGTCAACTGCAGATGATTCGATGGAGCAACCGCGCCGGCGAGGATGTTGCCGGAAACGCTTACGAGTTCGGCTTTCATCGGAGCAGGTGAATAGAGCAGGAAAATGGCCATCAGAACGCCTGATGCCAGTGCAAGTGCATCCCGCTGAAGCGATGTGAAGCCTACTGTGGTCGGCGGGCGGGCGTCTTTTTTGAGAACGTTGATGCGGCCGGCAGTTGTCTTGCGGGCTATTTTTGATTCTTCGAGTTCAAGAATGGTTTTGCGGTGCAGTTCTTCGAGCGTTGCAATACGCATGGCAATATTGTCGGGGTGGTTGTCGCCGGCGGCCGGCGCTGCGACCTGCACTTCGCCCGCATTGTTCAGACGGGCTTTCAACTCTTCGAGTTTTTCACGGTCACGGGCGATGTCGGCGTTCAACGCGGCATAATCAGGATTGCTGCGCTTCTTCTGAACTCTGGTGCGGGATTTGCCAATATTGCTTTCGAGGTTAGCGATGCGGTTTTTGCAGGCGATGACCTTCGGGTGCTTTTCCTTGTAGTTTTTGAAGAGTTCGACCAGCTGATTTCTTTCGTTGCGCAGGTCATCACTGAGTTTCTGATACATCGGTGATTCTTCTTCTTCGTAGTAGAAAACCTGTTCCGGGGTAGTCTGCAGTCTTCTGTTGCTGGCGTCAATCTTTTCTTCGAGCTGGCTGATGGCGTTCTCAAGATTAACGGTTTGAGTGTCGGCCTCAACTGACTGCTGAACACTGGCTTTTACGAGTTCCTGGCGGAGTTCGCCAAGGCTTTTTTCGAGATGCTCGAGCTTGTTCTGCAGATTTTTTACCGAGAATTCCTGGGCTTCGGAATTGTAGCCAAGGAAATGTTCAGACAGAACCTGAATGACGGCATTGCCAAGTTCTTTCAGCTGAACGGGGTTTTCATGTCTGACTGCCATGTTTACGAGTCCGGCGCCGGCGTCTTTAAAGGTGATGGTGTCTTCGCGACGAACTTCGGCTTCATCGATGCCACTTTTTCTGGCGATTTCCTCGATAACCCGGCGTTGTGAAAGAACACCCTGCATGGTGGCGGCGACGCTTATTTCGCCTGAATTTTCGGTGGTCATGACGCGCAGCAGTGATTCGCTCTGGTAAACGGTTGGCGCGTAGCGGTTGAGCAGAAACGCACACAGCACGGCAAGCCCGATAATAATGGTTGCCCAGCCGGCATTTTTCCTGAGACTTCTGAAGATGCCTTCAATCAGGCTTTCCTGGACCATTAAAACTGCCTCCTGCATTTATCTTGTGAGCAAATATATATTTATCTCTCAAACAATCGGCAGACTGGGCCCGGCAATTTAGCGATAAAAAACCGGAAACGGAGAAATTCCGTTTCCGGTCTGATTGAGCCGGTATGGCTTACTTTTTCGTGAAAGCGTTGATGGTGGTGGCGACGAATTCGACCTGTTCGCGGCTGAGTTCGGGGTAAACCGGCAGGGCAAGAGTTGTGTCGGCGGCCTTTTCGGATTCGGGGAAATCGCCTTTTTTGTAGCCAAGGCTGGCGAAGCACTTCTGCTGATGCAGAGAGAGCGGATAATAGACAGAGCAGCCGATTTCTTTTTCGCCAAGGTGGGCTTTGAGGGCTTCGCGGTTTTTGACCCGGATGACATACTGATTGTAGATATGGAAACAATCTGGTTTTTCGATCGGGGTGACGACTTCGGGGTTGTTTTTGAAGAGTTCGTTGTAAAGAGCGGCGTTGCGGCGTCGGCCTTCGGTCCAGCTTGCCAGGTGCGGCAGTTTGACCGAGACGACGGCAGCCTGGAGGGCGTCGATGCGGGCGTTGAGACCGACTTCCTGGTGATGATACTGAACCTGGCCACCGTGGACGCGCAGGCCCTTGAGGCGCTCGTGCAGCTGGGAGTTGTTGGTAGAAACGAGCCCGCCGTCACCGAAACAACCGAGATTTTTGCTCGGGAAAAAGCTGAAGCAGCCGATGTCGCCGTAGGTGCCGGCATCTTTGCCTTTGTATTTTGAGCCGATTGCCTGGGCCGCGTCTTCGATGACCTTGAGATTGTGTTTTTTCGCGATTGCCAGCAGGGGTTCCATGTCGACGCACTGACCGAACAGATGAACCGGCATGATGGCCTTCGTTTTCGGGGTAATGACCTTTTCAATCTGATCGACACGCATCAGAAAGGTGGCGGGGTCGATGTCGACAAATCTGGCAACGGCGCCGACTCTGGCGATTGAACCGGCGGTGGCGAAAAAGGTGTATGGAGTGGTGATGACTTCATCGCCGCGCCCGATATCGAGAGCCATGAGTGCGAGCAGCAGCGCATCGGTACCAGATGAGCAGCCAAGCGTGTGCTTTGTGCCGATGTAGTCGGCCATTTCTTTTTCGAGTCTGTCGACTTTCGGGCCAAGTATGAAACCCTGATTCTCAATGATTTCCATGATTTCAGGAATGACTTTGTCTTTGATCTGAGCATACTGGGGCTTGAGATCCAGGAGAGGAACTTTCATTTACGCCTCCGGCTTGAAAAAAAAAGATAGTGAAAAATTACACTAGCACATTACAACAACAGGCAAAAATCAGTCAATAAGTTTTCTCTGTGTTGCATCCGGGCCGACGATTACGACCAAAACCAGGATTAAAGAAGCTATTGGTCTGTCAATATCTAGTATGTAAAATCAATGATTTTACGTCATCCATGCGGTTGTTCCTGAAGTGAGGGGAGCAGCGATCTAAGCTGTTTAAGACAAGGTTCTCGCCTGTACCATCTGGGCATAGACTCGGGAAAAACCTGCGCGGGAATGATGCAAAACCATGCAATTCTAGCGTGACAGAGGGCTGGTGCGGCCACGATGAAGACTCAATTATACTGCAGGCAGGAGCAGGGCGGCGGAGATATCTACGATGTCTGCAGATGCGGGCGTGCGTATTGCAGGGCGTTATGCCGACAAATAACAGTGGTTAAAGCGGTGGCGAAATGATATAATAACTGCCATGAAATTCGTAGATGAAGTTACAATACAGGTCTCTTCCGGCAGCGGCGGCAATGGCATTGTCGCGTTCAGGCGCGAAAAATTCGTGCCCATGGGTGGCCCGGCCGGTGGCGATGGTGGCCGTGGTGGCGATCTGATTTTTGAAGCCACCGATGACCTGACGACTCTTTATGAGTTGAGTTTTACCCGAATCTACAAAGCCGAAGACGGCGGGCATGGCCAGCAGAAAAACATGGCCGGAGCCAACGGCAGTGATCTGACTGTTAAAGTTCCGGTTGGCACGTTGATTTATGACCTCGAAAGCGGTCAGTTGCTGGTTGATCTCGACCACAAGGGGCAGCGCGAAATAATTGCCCGTGGTGGTCGTGGTGGTTGGGGTAATGCGCGTTTTGCTACTCCAGTGCGCCGTACGCCGCGAATTGCCGAAAAAGGCGAGCCCGGCAAAACCCTGCGCCTGCGTCTTGAGCTGAAGCTGCTGGCTGATGTCGGCCTGGTAGGCCTGCCGAATGCCGGCAAATCGACCTTTCTGCGTGCCGTCAGCAACGCTCGCCCAAAAGTGGCCGATTACCCGTTTACGACACTGACCCCGAGTCTTGGTATAGTCAAGCCTGAAGGTCTGCCATCTTTTTGTATGGCTGATATTCCGGGGCTGATAGAAGGCGCCCATCAGGGAACCGGCCTCGGGACCCAATTTCTCAGGCATATCGAGCGCACCCGTATTCTGTTGCATCTTGTCGATGTCAGTCAGCTCGATATGGAAGACATTACCCATAACTATGACGTTATCATGGCCGAGCTGCGTGAATTCTCCGAAGAGCTCGCTGACAAGCCGGTCGTGGTTGCGGCCAACAAAATGGATCTGCCAGACTCGCGCGAGCTTTTTCCAGAATTTAAAGAAGCTCTTGAAGCCCGCGGTGTTAAGATCTTTCCTGTTTCAGGAGCTACCCGAGAAGGCGTCGATGAATTGCTCAAATATCTCAGCTCGGCACTGAAAGATCTCAGGACACCTGATCTGAGCGCGGCCAACGAAGAAGAAAAGCTATATGAATATATCGAGCCCTTCGCAATTGAAGAAGAAGGCGAAGGTCGCTGGGTAGTTTCCGGGCCCGAAATCGAGCGACTGGTGGCAATGACTGATTTTACGTGTGATGAGGCGGTTGCGGTGTTCAGACAGAAACTGCAGAAGCTCGGTTTTATCGATGAATTGAGCCGGCTCGATGCTGGCGAAGACGACATTTTTTCAATCGGTGACATGGAATTTGCCTTCAGGGAGTTTTTTGATTGAGAACGGGCATTCTTGGCGGCAGCTTTGATCCGGTGCATCGACAGCATCTGCAGTTGGCTTTGGCCGCGCTGATCGAGTGCTGTCTCGACGAAGTCTGGTTCGTTCCAGTATTTCAGGCTGTTCATAAGCAGCGGGTCGGAATGCTTGACTACCACCACCGTCGTCATCTGCTGCAGACTGCAATTAAAGACAACTCCAGCATGCATATCTGTGATATCGAAATGGAGCTGGGCGGCCCTTCTTATACCTTCAGAACGCTTGAGATCCTCAAGGAGCGCTATCCTGAACGGCAGTTCTTTCTGATCATCGGCGGCGATTCTCTGGTTGAGCTTTCGACCTGGAAAAATGTCGAGCAGCTGGTAAAGATGACTGAATTCATCGTGGTTGAAAGACCGGGATGCGAGCGTCGGTCACCGGTTCCGGATGCGGTAATTCACTGGGCACCCTGTCAGCTTTCGAAAATATCTTCGACGCAGATTCGAAGTCGGCTGAGCAATCATGATTTCAATCTTCCTGAGCTCGACATGCGGGTGCTTCTTGAGACCATGCTGCAGAATCATTATGGCTGTCTCGGGCCCGATTATTATCGCTGGCTCAAAATTGTCGAAAAGCAGCAGAAAAGTTCGCCGGAAGGGCTGCAGGAGCACATGAAAAGTGTTGCCAGTCTTGCTGTCAGATACGCCATCGAGCTGGGCGTTGACCCTCGACCGGCGCTGATTGCCGGCATGGCTCACGATATGTTCAGAGATGCACCTGATGCCGAAATCATCGGTCTGGTCGGCAGCACCGATTTTCTGCTGGCCGATCTCGAAAAAGAGATTCCGATGCTGGCGCATGGTCCGGCGGCAGCAGCATGGCTGCGCCAGGTCGCACCTGAGATCGATTCGGCGGTCATTTCTGCGGTCAAGAATCATACTTTTCCGGTAGCCGATTCGCCTCTGCTGACGAGGATTCTTGCGGTAGCCGACACTCTTGATCCGGTTCGCCAGGTTTCAGAGAGAGATGCCCTGCGCGAAGCCGACATCTCTTTTTCTGAACGGTATCAGGGTGTTCTTGAAATAAAGAAAAAATCCCACATGTAGGGCTGCAGACAGCCGGCGGTAACTTTTTGTTGTGGAGTTTGCCGGGCGGCTCTGGTATTATATGCAGTCATGAGCCAGAACACCAGATACAGTAACCGTCAAATCTGCGGCGGTTTTTCGGGCCTGCCCCGACTCAGAAACGGCGGTCTTCTTTTCGAAATCGCCTTTCTGACAGTCGTTCTGGTCTTTTTTGCCGGCATCATGCAGAAATGGTTTTTTGGCGTAGCGGCGGCCCCGCTCGGTGCCAACTGGACGGAAGGCACGATAGAAACTGGTGGCGAAGCCCATATTGGCAATATCAATGTGCTTGTTCTTGGCGTTGATTCGGTTGATGGCACCCATCGCTCCGATACTATCTTCGTTCTCGGCATCAACCCGGCAAAAAAACGGGTCAGCATGCTTTCGGTGCCAAGAGATACCAGAGTTCTCATCAATGGTCGGGCCCGCAAGATCAACGAAATCCTGCCGCGTTATGGCGTAGAGGTATTGAGCAGCCTGATCGAAGATCTGCTGCATATTCAGATCAGCCGCTATGTTGAAGTCAGTTTTCAGAGTTTTGTCAATGTTATCGATATTCTTGGCGGCATCGAGATCGACATTGAAAAGGCCATGAACTACGACGACAACTGGGGCAAGGTGCACATACACTTCAACGCCGGGAAAAATCATCTCGACGGCCGGCAGGCTCTCAACTATGTGCGCTTCAGAGCCGATGCCGCTGCCGACCTTGGCAGAATCAAGCGCCAGCAGAAGTTCATCAAAGTTCTTCTCGAAAAGGTGATGACTCCCGGTATTGTCGTTAAGCTGCCGCAGATTGTCAGACAGGTGTTCAAACATATTCAGACCGACTTTTCGCTTGCTGAAATCATCGCGCTGATCAAGGCTTTTGAGGGAATGAAGGTTGAGTTCAGGAACAATTCCCTGCCGGGCGAAGCCAGATACGTCGATAAAATCAGCTATTTCATGCCCTATCAGGATGAAGCGGCAGCGATCGGCAGTGCTCAGTTCTCTGATCTTGCGGCAATCGAGCTGGTGGCGAGCTTTTCTTCGACCCAGCCTGCATCTGCGACCGGAACAGTTGTTGCCGGGGTTGCATCAGCTGCGGTTATTGTCGGTTCAGAGACTGTAGCCGCAGAGCCGGTGACGGCTTCTCTCCCAGCAGTAATTCCTGCCTCAGTATCGGTCAATCTTTCTGCTACAGCAACGGAAAATCTAAATGAAAACTGAACTTTTTGATTTTTTTCTGCCGCCTGAGTTGATCGCTCAGGTGCCGGCGGAAAAGCGGTCCGGTTCGCGACTTCTTGTTTATCATCGTTCATCTGGCAGCATCGAGCATCGCCAGTTCGCCGACATCGTCGATTATTTCAGGCCCGGCGATCTTCTAGTGCTGAACAGCTCGAAGGTGATTCCGGCGCGTATTTTTACTCTGCCGACGCCAACCTGCAATGGTGGTGCGGAAGTGCTTTTTATCAAATCGCTGACCAATAGCAGTTTTGAGGCGATGGTGCGCCCCGGGAAAAAATTCAAACCAGGTCGTCGGCACCTGCTGCCGGGCAATTGTGAGATCGAGGTCGAAAGCGTGCTTGAATCCGGGTTACGGGTGCTTCGCACTCTCGACGGGCGTGACCCGGTGGTGGTCTTTCGTGAATTTGGCCAGATGCCGCTGCCGCCGTATATTACCTCACGTGAAAGTTCGCCCGACCGATATCAGACTGTTTATTCAAAGGTTGAAGGCTCGGTGGCAGCGCCAACGGCCGGTCTGCACTTCGACGAACAGGTTTTTTCAGCTCTGAGGCAGAGAGGTGTCAGGATTGCCGAAGTTATTCTGCATGTCGGTCTTGGCACTTTCAAGCCGATCGAAGCTGAAAACATAGATGAACACCTGATGCACGAAGAGACTTTTTATATTTCAGAAGAGACGGCCGAGCTGTTTCGCGCGACAAAAGATGCCGGAGGACGGGTCTGGGCCTGTGGCACGACCAGCGTGCGCACTCTTGAGTCGGCAGTTGATGAGCATGGTTCTCTGCGCACCGGCTGGCAGGCGACCGCGTGTTTCATAAAGCCAGGCTACACTTTCAGGGCAATCGACTGTTTCATCACCAATTTTCATTTGCCGCGCTCGACTCTGATCGTTCTGGTCGCGGCTTTTGCTGGTCGTGAAAACATACTGAAACTTTATGAAGAGGCGATTCGGCAAAGATACAGGTTTTATAGCTTTGGCGATTCGATGGTAATGCTATGACCGATAAATTCACATTTTCTCTCGATTACAGTTCAGAAGAGTGCTGGGGCAGAGTCGGCCGTATACAGACCCGCAGGGGTGAAATTCCGACGCCTGTTTTCATGCCGGTCGGCACTGCCGGAACGGTGAAGACGCTTTCGCCGGAAGAGGTCAGAACCGCAGGTGCCAGTATCATTCTTGGCAACACCTATCATCTGATGTTGCGGCCCGGCACCGGTGTGCTCGACCATTTTGGCGGTCTGCACCGGATGATGGCCTGGGATCGCCCGATGCTCACCGATTCAGGCGGCTTTCAGGTTTTTTCTCTGAAGAAGCTTAACAAGATCAACGATGAGGGTGTCGAGTTCGCTTCGCATATTGACGGGGCTCGCTACTGGCTGACTCCCGAAGAATCGATGCGTATTCAGCGTTCGATCGGCGCCGAAATAATGATGGTATTTGATGAATGCTGCCCGTACCCGGCTGACGGAAAGACGGCCCGGGCCGCCATGGAACGCTCGGTTGCCTGGGCGAAGCGTTGCCGGGTCGATCATCCGCACCTGCGCAACGGTCAGGCCCTTTTTGGCATCGTGCAGGGGTCGATGTATCTGCCGCTTCGCCTTGAATCGATTAAAAGAACCGAAGAAATCGGTTTTGAAGGGCTGGCAGTTGGCGGTCTGTCTGTGGGTGAGCCAAAGCCCATGATGCTCGAGATTCTTGACGGCATGATGCCGCATATGCCAAAAAATCTGCCGCGTTACCTGATGGGGGTCGGAACCCCTGAAGATCTTTTCTACGGGGTCGAGCGCGGTATCGACATGTTCGACTGCGTGCATCCGACGAGAATCGCCAGGCACGCGACCGTCTTTACGACTGAGGGTCGCATCAGCCTGATGAACGCGCGCTGGCAGCTTTCCGATGCGCCGATCGATGCAGGCTGCAGCTGTTACGCCTGCCGCAACTTTTCACGCGGTTATCTGCGTCATCTGTTCAAGGCGAAAGAAATTCTCGGTTTGCGCATGGCGAGTTTGCATAATGTGACATTTATGATTAATCTTATGAATAACATTCGTCAGTCTCTGGTTGAAAAACGTTTTATTGCGTTTCGCGATCAGTTTCTTGGCAGATACCTCGACAAGGAGAATAAATAATGGGCGTGGAAAAGCAGTTGATGGACGCCGGGATAGCCGCCTTCAGGCAGGGCGATATCGACAAGGCAGAGGATATTTTTCGCAGCTTTCTCAAGGATTATCCGAACAGCGGGCTGGCAGACAATGCCTGTTACAATCTGGCCAAGATCGCTCTCAGCAAGGGAAATCAGAAAAAGGCTCTCAGCTGGTACGAGTATCTGCTCGAAAATTACCCCGATACTGATGCTGCCTATTTTGGCAAGGATGAGTATGTTGAACTGAGCCGCACAATGGGCAAAGGGCCGGTCGAAATCGCCGACGAGTGCTATTTTAAAGGCAAGGCATTTCTCGACAAGGGCAAGCTGGCTGAAGCCGAAGCCGAATTCAATCGTCTGATCTCACAGTATCCAGACTGTGAATATGTTGACAACGCTCATTATCAGCTTGCAGTCATCTGCAAGAAGCGTGGTGACCGTGAGGGTGTCAAACGCCATGTCGACATCATCATGACGCAGTTTGCCGATACTGACGCGGCGCTTTATGCTCGCGGTCTGCTGGTCTAAGGTTAGTTAAAAGCAAAAAGGGTCTGGCCGGATTGGCCAGACCCTTTTTGTTGAGATTTTTACACTTATTTGAGGGTCAGGGTCACAGTATAGGCAGAAGTGCTTTCTTCCTGAATCTTGAAGGCCGCAGATTCTGCTGTATAGAAGCCTTCGCTCATGTTAACCGCAACGACATTGAGATCATAACCGGTGATTACGCCTGAGAAATAGGCTTCGGCACGGTAATTAACGCTGACGACGTCAACATACGGAACGATATCCTTCCCGCCCTGTTTGATATAGACGCGGGCCGTCCGTCCTGGCTGGAAGCTGCCTGGCTTGGTGCTTTCGGGAGCAGAACTGAGAATGACAACTCTGAGGTCTCTTCTGATCGGTTCGACATTGGCAAAGTCGCAATCGACTGAGGCAATTGTGCCACCGGGGAGACTGCTTGGCAGGCTGACAGCAGAACTGATGGTTATAACGTCGTAGCCTCTGATTTTGCATTTAACTGCAACGGTGCCGGCGCTTAC
>CAZFUG010000010.1:38336-40660 GCA_964522035.1 uncultured bacterium | reverse complement strand
AATACTGGCACCCAGATGCTGGAAAAATTTCTCTTCAGAACTGTTACTGCCGACAAACCTCGATACCATTCGGCCTTTGTCGCCAACCAGCAGCACATTTTTCATTACCACGCCATTGTCAATAAACGTATCGAGAAAGCTGCCAAGCCATTCTTTTTTGTCGTAGTCAGACATTTCGCCAAGTTTGGTTGTGACTTCCGGACTTTCTGCCTGATGAATAAGATTATCTGCCAGAGAGCATATACGGGTTCTGAAAAGCTTGATCGACTTGTCGAAAGCATCGAGAGCCTCTTCGCTTTCAGACCTGATTCTCTGCAGCGACGAATTCATGGTCGAATCCAGATAGCGCTCAAGACTTATAGTTGCCAGAAGAAATGGTGGCAGCAGAAAAATTGAAACAAGAACCGCAAGCTGAGCCCTCAGACCAGCCCGAATCTTTTTTCGCATGATCATGTGATTGCCACAAAAATATACTATCAGGGCAAACCAGGCCACCAAAAGACAGAAAACAATTTTTCGCAGGAAATTTATCGAAGATATTTCTAGCGGAACCGGCCTTGCAATAACAATGCTGCGATTACCCAGATCTGGCAGCAAAGTCTGAGTGTAAAGCCAGTTATCTGTTCGAACAATACCCCTGATACGACTCCTTCTCGCTTCACCAAGCTCTGGATACTTCTCAAAGTCACTGCTCTGAACCCAATCCGAATTCCTTTTATTTTCATCTGTCGGCAAAAGCGCAATACTGGCCCCCAAACGGCCGAAGTTACCAATCAATCCCTTTGCAAAGCGCTCTTCACAAGCCCTGCGATAATTTTCTTCATCGAAAACAATAACAACGAGAGCCGCAATATGGCCCAGATTATTAGAAATAACAGGCGAATCGGTTTTGATTGTCTCCATCAGACTTTCGGCCTCTGAAGATTTGTTGTTTTTCAGAACCGGAAACCACATGAAATGAAACTGGCGATTGTTGATAAAACATGGCTGGAAGCATCTGGCAGAAGCACAGATAAATCTCGTCAACTCTGCATCCGCTTTATCATCCAGATAGTTTTTGAATTTTCCGCTGCTTTCATTCCTGAATTCATTTGCAATGTTCATATCAGCCAGATACGACAGCCCTCTGTAAGCCAGCAGACGCAGAATTTCCGCTTCAATCTCCGTGTTTTCACCTGATGAGAGCTTCTCCTGAAGTTCATTTCCGTCAACAATCATATCTCCGGTCTGCGAGGCTACCGAAAGCAGGGTCCAACGATACCGGCCCGGCAGAGATGTTGAATCAGAACTTAGAATGGCAGCAAAATCAGAAAACGCATCTTTCTCTCCGCCGACTTTCTCAATAACGCTCTCAAAGCTTTCAGTAATTTCACAAGCGATGTCGAAACCGACATGAAGTTTTCGAAGCGTCGCTCTCTGAGCGAATTTTAGATCATTCAGTAAATTCCTTCTGACAACAGATTCTGTCTGTTCTGCACCTGCCGAGGCATAGCGGGTAAAACTCGCCCAGACCGCAAGCAAAATCAGCATGGCTGCAAGCATTACTGCTACAGCCAGCATAAATCTGAATCTATTTACTTCATGATTCAGCAAGATTTTTCACCTCAAAGAACCTTGAATCGCTTGCGATTGGCGCATATTCGAAACCGGCAACCGCGTTTTTAAGATCTTCAGTAACAACTATACCGGTAAAGCTTCCCAATTTTGAAGCAGTTTCGGCATCTTCGGCTGCATGAAGCGTATCGCCAGCAATCGTGTAGTCTAGTCTTACCCCGGAATTACCCATTATTCCGGCAAGAATTTCGCCACGGGCAAGCCCAATGCCGATATCCACCTTAAACAACCCCGCTGCCTCACGTTCTTCCTGAATGCGACGGTGTATTTTTTTCATCTCAACTGCGGCGTTTAAAGCCTGATGGCACATTGATCCCGCATCTTCATAAAAAATGGCCCAGACTGCGTCTCCAACAAATCGATCGATAACGCCGCCTTTTTTTTCTATAATCGCAGCCATGGCGCTTAAATGATGATTAACCATGTCAAAAACATCTTCTGCCAGAAATTCTTCTGAGATGGTCGTGAAAGAGCGAATATCGGAAACCAGAACAATCGCTTTTCTTATTGTTCCGGCACCGGCTTTGATAAAGTTATTAGCTAGAACCTGATTAACAGCCTGTGGCGCAACAAACCTCTTTATTTTTTCCCGCTCCCTTATCCAGTCAGACATTCTTTGAATCGAGCCGGCAGTGGCAGCAATTTCATCATCTCTAACAGTAAGGCCGTTTACAGGAGTATAACCTGCACCTATTTTTTCAAGCGCCGGG
>CAZFUG010000010.1:0-38326 GCA_964522035.1 uncultured bacterium | reverse complement strand
TTCAGATACAGACAGAAACGAATATTGAACCGGAAATAACTACAATTAGAAGCAGCAACATAGTCATAACCATGCTGAGCTGCTCGAAAAAAATCATCATCTCCACATGATAAGCAGACAGCCTGGCAACAAAAACATATCCCGGCATGCGCTGCGATGGAACCATGATGCTCGCATAATCCGCATCAAACACATAGGCGGTTCTCTCGTCAGGCAGCAGTGTCAACTTATCAAAGCCACCGGTACGGCCGGTGGCCTCGACAAGTTTTGGCTGCCCACCAGGATTTTTATAAACCGCAATATCGGGGGAGAAACCCGAAGTTCTGCGGTAATTCACTGCCTCCAGCGGCAGGCTCAGCCGCAGAATTTTTTCATACATGGCTTCCGGGCGCAGGAGAACCATAAAAACGGCAAATGGCCGGCCTTCAAGATTTATCTGATGCAGATAACTCAAGGCAAAATCATTGCCGGTAAAAACCTCTGAGACACTCTCAAACCTCTCTTTGGCAAGCCCGAAATTCTCCTGAACCCTGAAGTCAGAAGCTGAAGTGATTGCAGGCACCCGTCTTTCGGCATCGAGATACCTTGAAGCAGGCGAACATTGCTGATAAAGATCGGCATCAACCTGTCTAAGATACTTATCAAGTATAGACCCGAAAAGTGCCCGGCTCGACCTGCGATAACCAGCAGAACTGTCTTTCTGAAACGAGCTGAAGCACCATCCTCCTTGAGTGACCAGAATAATTGCCGCAGGGTCAATGTCACGGCGAAGAAATTCAGAACGAACCTGGCTAAGTAGCCTGGTGTCAGATTCAGGCTCTGTTGGTAATCTGAAGGCATTATTAATAATTTTTTCATCAGAAGTAATAGTTGCAGCAGCCTCAGAAAAAACCTCCGCAACTCCAGCCATTTCAGATTCAATGTGCAACACCAGTTGATGCAGGTCTCGATGCAGACCGGAAATTTTCACTTCACGAAGATCCTGAAGAGTTGCCGCAAGCGAACCGATAGTGAGCCCCGCAGGAAAAGCTGCGAAAGCAGAAAACCACAGAAGAACTCTGATCTGAATTCTTATCGTTGGCAGGCGACGAAAAATCAGGCATCTGATGAGAAACATCAACCAGACAAAGGCCAGAATGGCAAAATACAACTTCACCGCCTCCTGGCGTGGTGATAGCGGAATTCTTGGCATTTCCCCGAGCAACAGCACGGCAAAACCACTGATCGGGTCTGAGTAACAAATGCGCGCAATTCTGCCGCCAAGAGGAAAAGCTTTTCCCATAAGCTCTACTGGCAACTGCAGATGCGACTGCTCACTATCCAGAGACTTTTCCGGAAATGCTTGCTGAAAAAAGTTCCAGATATCAGCAACGGTCTGAGAATCTGCAAGTGCCGGATGTACAACCAGAGACTTTGCAGAATCTTTTCGATAATTCAGCATAGCCGGCCAGCATGTTCCATCGACTCTGACCTGGCGACTGACAATTGGCCAGTCACTGATAATTCTATCTGCCATACTGCTGTTTCGTGAGAAATTGACAGGCAACAGCATAAAAAAACCGCCGCAGACACGACCACCTTCTGGCCTGACCAGCATTTCCCAGGTAAAGTAATAATTACGACCCTGAAAAATCACCGGAACCGGCTTGAGACGAAAATCAGGAAGAAACATTTCGACGAAGGCCATTTTGCCGAAAAGGGTTCGAATGCGTTGTTCCCAGTTGCTTCCTGAAAGCTCTGACGTGCCATGCTCAAAATGATCAACTATCTGTCTGAATAACTGCCGGAAAAGGTAGCCAGAAATTCGCCGGTCAGTACTGTTCATTGCCCAGTCGCCATTTTTCGGGAAAAACTGCATGATTATCGGCCGATCTTTTTCTTTTTGAAAAAGCAGCTCGGATGCCTGTTCAAGAGCCATCTGATAATCGGAAGTCTTTGCAGCCAGCGCCTGGGTGGTATTACAGTATTCAATGGCCATTTCCCGGCACCAGAAATCTGGCGCAGTCGCCTGAAATACACGCTCTGCCAGAGCATCATTCTTTTTAAACCAGCCGGAAAACATCTGACGACGAGCCCAGACGTCTTCTCCATCCGGGTGCCAGTCCCAGGCAATAATTAACCCAGGCGCCAGACTGAGAAGAAAAATCATCAGCCAGCTGTAATAGCGACTGAAAGACAGATCAGACAGTTGTTTGCCATTAACTGCGTCTGAATTCATCTGATTTTGATTTCCTTGAGTATGTCAAGTCCCCGGCTGCGATAGTCATTAACATCTGCAGAATCACTGAAAGCAACGATATTTATAATTTCTGCAACCTTCTGAAGACTTTGAAATTCTTCATCTGAAATGGCTTTGGCTTCGAGAAGCCTTTTATGAAAATCAGAAGGAGTCTCAAAAGGTCTACGGCTCATAGGCAGACAGGCTTCCCATTCCAGATACCATAAAGGAATCCAGGTTGAAGATCTGGTCAGCTTCGCCAGCATAAAGCGAATCCGACGACCGAAGAAAAATGTTATAGCCCCTATCAACAGAAGATAAAGAGGGTTGAGCAAAAAGTTCGAAAGCGAATGCAGCCGCTCTGAAAGCGCAGCAAAAATCTTACGAAAGCCAAGATTCTGTGAGCGATCGTCAAAACTGTAAACATAACTGAACCAGTAGCCTTCGTAGGTCTCCCAGAAAGACAGAAGAATTTTTTCAATTTCTGATTCTGCTTCCCGGTCAATTGCCGCCGGAGTTGGATCAAAAGGCACCCAGCCGGAGGAAGGAAAAAAAACTTCTACCCAGGTATGTGCATGCCCCTGCCTTACCGTGAAAAATTTGCCGACATCGTTCCATTCGCCCATTGTGTAACCACTCACAGGGCGTGCGGGTATCTGCATTACACGCAAAATAAGAGCCAGAGCCGTCGCAAAATGCTCGCAGCTGCCAGATTTGTTTTCAAACACAAAAAACTCCACCGGATCCATTCCGCCTGTTTCTGACTGCGCCAATGAATAGTCACACTGCCTCTGCAGAAAAGCAATCGCTCTATTTACCCTTTCAGCATAGGTCTGCGTTCCAGAAGCAAGCTGATTTGCCAGGTTCGACAAACGTTCCGGAATCCCGGAGGTTGAGAGATATTGCTGAATGCCTCGTTCCTCAATTATTTCTCCAACGGTTGCGTCCTGAACTTCGATTGGATTGAGAATCAGATTTGCAAGATATCTGCGACTGCCGGAAACCCTGTTGAGAAAATAGAGGGTACGGTCCTCTTCAACCCCGATGAACGGCAGACCAATTGAAAGTTCAGTTGTCTGATCCGGCACAAAAATCAGCGGTGGCTCTGTATTTTCGAGAATTATCTCAAATGGATGCAGATCTCGCTGCAGATTGAGTTCATCGATCAGCCTGATTTCGCCTTGATTTCGACGAAGATCTGCGTGCCATCGTCTTTTCCTTCCTCTTTCCCACTGGCCGTTGCGATAAACCGAGAAAGTTGTGCCACGAAGGGTTCTCGCCCGCAGCCTGCGAACTATCGAAGGCGAACTGGTTCGCTCATCGATCGGCTTCAAACGCATTACTACCGCTGGATTGTCTTCTAGAAGACCAGGCTCGCCAAGACTCAACGTATCGCTGAACCCCTTCAATCGACGTTTTGAAGCTTCCGATGCCAGCCCGAGGCTCTCGGTTCTGGGAATCAGATAGAAAAGCACCAGCCACATAAAAGCAAACACCCCGGCAGTGACAAAAAAGCCGAAGCTCTGAACCCTGAAACTGCGATAAAGAGTATCTTCAGATGGTTTGAGTCTCGAAACGCAGCTGTGACGAAAGCCTGATATCCAGCGAAGAGTCAGAAAAAAGCAGAACAGATAAGGAATCAGAACCAGAGGAAAAATGAAATTTACATTCATTGCCGCCACAGCCAGAATGATCATCAAAGACAGAACCATTCCGCCATAAACGCCTCGCAGGTTTCTCATCAGTGAAATCTGCAACAGCAGAATAATACAGGTAAACTCAATCAGAAGAACAATTCCTGGAACTGGTCCGGATCGCTGCCACAATGCATAAAACAACGCAAAAACACTTATCAGCTGCGAAACGACCCCGGCAAGTGATGAAAACAAAGGGCGACCGCGAAATAAAAAGACAATGAGCGGCAGCGAAAAAAAAGACAGCAATGGTCTGAGAAAACCTGTTGAATAAACGGCCAGGTATGCACAAAAAGACATGGCAACAAGAAGTCTGAACGCAAAAGAGCTTACTTCAAACCTGGCGGCAGAAGAATAAAGGGTATTTCGGCTTTGCCCCTGAATAAGAAAATTGTTTGCATCAACAAGAATGTTCAAATTGGTCTTACCATCAACTGAGCGAGTTTGACTTCATCCTGCTCCCCGTCTGATTGCGGAATAGTCTCTTCATGACTGAGACATGCCAGCCACCTGACAATACCAGCAAAATCATCGTTCACAGAAAGCCAGGTATAGCCCTTGCGAAAAGAGTTTGCCCAGACAAGAGCATCTGATCTGGTGTCACGTAACCTGACAATCAAACCTGCAACCATTTGCAGACCCTTTTCAAATCCGGTCTGATCGAGGCCGGAAAAGTTAAAAAGCAGACGCCTTGGAGCCCCAAAGTTAATAGACCTGATAAGAACCCATTCATGCGTCGAGCGGGCCGAAATATTCCAGTTGATCATCGCCGCATCAGAGCCATCGTGGTAAAGGCTCTGCATCCAGTAATCTCCCTCTTTGCCAGAAACCTGACGCTGCCGACTTCCTGCCAGATCTTTTGCAAGAGGCTCCGGAACATTTCTTGCCGGTTCCGGGCCGACCGGAAGAGCATTTACAGGAATTTCGACCCGGGTTATAAAAAGATCAACCGGGTAACAGGAGAATACCTTCATATTCTTGACCAGATACTGACCACGGCTTTCAACGGTGAACGAAGTCTTGAGAATTACCATTGAACCGGCAGGTAGAAAGGCCTGAAAATCATCTTCAAATGCGAGAGAATGGTGAGGCCGGCCGGCGACTTCCTCTATCCGGCAGCGCAGCAGACATGGACTTCCGGCAAAGCAGAATTCAGGAACCTGCAGTTCGACTTTCAATCCGCTCAGGTTTCTCAGTGATGAGATGCCAGCCATCACCAGGCAGGCAAAAAAACAACTGCTCATCAGATAAAGCAGGTTATTACCAGTATTCTGGGCCGCAAAAAGAAGAAAAACGGCAAGAAACAGCAGGGTTTTTCCTGAAGTCGTAAGGCTGATTCTTAGCCTGGGCTTATTCAACTTCCACCCTCTGCAGAATTTCGCCCGTCAGCCAGTCGTTTCTGGCGCCTTCGCCGCCATACATCGAAACACCTCTGAGACCGACACGGTGCGCCAGCACTTCTGGCGCAATCTCCTTCACCGTATCGATACTGACGAAACTCTGACCACGGTAAAAAGAGAGAGCCTGAGAGGCATGCATGAGGGCGATACTCCCGCGTGGACTCACCGGGAGTTCAACCTCATCATGGTTTCTGATAGAGGTCATCAGCCGGCTTATATACTGCAACACCTGGTCAGCAACAGGAATTGTCCTGACGTAATCCTGCGCGGCAACGACTTCGGCCAGGCTCAGAAATCCTCTGACGTTTTGATCTGATGATTTTCCGGCACTGATGTGCTTTTTCAGAATCGCCACTTCAGAGCTTTCGTCTGGGTAACCAAGTGAAATACGCATCATAAAGCGGTCACGCTGTGATTCCGGCAACGGGTATGTGCCATGAAAACCCTTAGGATTCTGAGTTGCAATAACCATAAAGGGCTTTACCAGCTCAATATGCTGCTTTTCAACGCTGATAGCGAATTCATTCATTGCCTGAAGCAATGCGCTCTGTGTTTTTGGCGGAGCCCGGTTCAACTCGTCTGCCAGCACAACGTTTGCAAAAATTGCGCCTCTGATAAATTCAAAATCTTCGGTTTGACGACGGTAAATTCTTGTGCCGATAACGTCAGACGGTAAAAGATCGGCTGTGAACTGAATGCGGCTGAAAACACCGCCAATGGCGTGAGCCAGAGCTGAAGCGAGAGTTGTCTTGCCCACACCCGGCATATCTTCGAGCAGCAGGTGGCCTTCGGCGAGGAGACAAACCAGGGTCTTTTCAATCTGTCTGTCTTTGCCAACGATGATCAGCTTGAGCTCTTCGGCCAGTTGCTGAAACGATTTTCTGATTTTTTCAATATCCATATTGTGTATTTACTTTACCAGTAAAATTGAATTTATGGTAGTATAAAACCACTTCAGACTTATAAACAACCCCGAAAGGAAGGAAAGAATGGCAAAAAAAGCAGCAGGTTCTGACAAAAACAGCGTCAAGGTTTTCAAGGTCGCCAATGCCTGGGACAAAATCAAAGGCAGCGAACTTAAACTTCTTGAAAAGCGCAACCAGGACTATCTCAAATTCATCAACACATGCAAAACTGAACGCGGAACAATAGAATATATTGAAACCCGCGCCAATAAAGCCGGCTATAAAATGCTCCCCCCTCTTGGCCAGGGAAAAAAGCTTAAACCAGGCAGCAAGGTAATGTTCATCAACAAAAACCGCGCTCTGGGTATGGCTGTTATCGGCAAAAGACCAGCCAGTGAAGGTTTCAGACTTATCGCCGCCCACCACGATGTTCCCCGCATCGATATCAAAGCTCAGCCACTCTATGAAAAACATGGCCTGGCCCTTTTCAAAACTCATTATTATGGCGGCATCAAGAAATTTCAGTGGGCCGCTATTCCCCTTTCTCTACACATCTTCGCAGTGGGCAAAAATGGCAAACTGATGACCTTCGTCATTGGTGAAAAGCCAGGTGACCCGGTATTCACGATCACAGACGTCGCTCCCCATATCGGCAAAAAGATTCAGTATGAACGCAAAACCGCAGATGTAATCAGCGGCGAAGAACTGAACATTGTCGTCGGCCATCAGCCCGAAGCGGCCTCAGACGAAAAAGAAGCCGAAACTCCGAACCGCGTCAAAAACGCGATTCTGCGCCACATAGAAAAAGATTTTGGCCTGACCGAAGAAGACCTCGCCTGGGCAGAAATCCGCGCCGTGCCCGCCATGCCAGCCGCCGAAATCGGCTTTGACCGCGCCATGATCGGCGCCTACGGTCACGATGACCGCGCCTGCGTTGGTGCAGCCTTCGCCGCCATTTCAGAACTCGACATACCAGAACACACAGCAGCAATTCTTCTTCTCGATAAAGAAGAAATTGGCTCTGCCGGCCCGAATGGCGCTCAGTCCCAGATGGTTACCGACTTTCTCGGCCGCCTGACCGAGGCAACCTCTGGTGAATCAACCTTCGCCGCAATCAGAAACGCTCTCGGCGCGACCCAGGTGCTTTCAGCCGACACAAATGCTCCCATCGACCCGACTTTTGAAGGGGCCTACGACCCGATGAACTCAGGCGTTGTCGGTAAGGGCGTCTGGATAACCAAGCATTCTGGCTCCGGCGGAAAATCCGGCAGCAGTGAAGCCGACATCGAGTATCTTGCCTGCATCAGAACCATGCTCAACAAAGAAAACATTCCCTACCAGTTCGGCGAAATGGGTAAAGTGGATGAAGGCGGCGGCGGAACCGTGGCCTACCTGCTGGCAAACCTCAATATGAGCGTTGTCGACATTTCTCTGCCAACCCTCAGCCTGCATTCACCCTTCGAACTGATCTCAAAGGTTGACTACCACTATTCTGTGAGTGCCTACAGGGCATTCATGCAGAATCACTACTGAAATCTGACCTGACACGGAACGAAGTCGCCCGGTAACGGGCACTTCGTTCCGTATTTTTACGGGTAAAATGGATACACAGACTCTCGAAAAACTTGTCAGAAGCAAAAAACTGATTACGCCGCTGCTGGTGTTCTCAGGTCCAGAAACCTTTCTCAAAGAAAAGACCTTCGCGCTGATGGTTGCATCGTTTATTCCCAGAGACGATCAGGCCGACAACGTTTCAAGAGTGGTCAGCAATGCGAAAGAACTGCCAGAAACACTCAACCTGATTTTCAGTTTTTCGTTCAACCCGAGCCCACGACTGTTTTACATTCAAGACATCGATGCAACTCCGGCAAAACAGCGCAAAGAATTTCTTGATCGGCTGCAGCAGGGTGGTATTCCTGCCGACACGCTGATCGTTTTCTCGGTTAACGATGGGCGCATTGCAACGGAGATTACTGCGAAGTTCAAAGGACAGGCCGATAAAATTGATTTCTGGGCTCCCTTTGCCAACCAGCTTGGTGCCTGGGTTAAAAGAGAAGCGGTTGAACTTGGCTGTGAAATCAGCGACGAGGCGGCCGATCTGCTTATTGAACTTGCCGGCTCAGATCTTGCACTTCTGCACCAGGAGCTTGCAAAACTGGCACTTGCCAAAGCCGGCGGCAAAATCGGCATTGCAGAAGTCAAAACCGGCGTTGCCTACCTGCGACAGGATACCGTCTTCGACTTTCTCGAACATTTTGGCCGGCGAAATCCGGTTAAGGCCATCAGATGCCTTGACAGCCTCGTAAACCGTGGCGAAGCCCCCCAGAAGATATGGTTCATGCTCTGCCGACTGCTGCGGGAGTTTCGCCTGTTCGCCGAAATCTCGCTCGACCGGCCCGATCTTTTTGAACCTGTAACAAATCTGTTGCGAAAATACCGTCAGATTGCCGCCAAATCAGACTTCAAGGCGAACCAGGAAAAAAAGAACATTCTTGCCGAAATTCAAAGTCTGGCAGACAGTATGCCAGAAACAATAGTTGCGGCGCTTGGTCTCAAACAGCAGCAGAAACTTAAAAATCTGCACCTCGCCCTGAACTTTTCATATCAGGAGCTTATTAAAACATGGCCACAAATGCTCGCACTCGACATGCATCTCAAATCCGGTCCGCCAGACCCGGGGGCAGCTCTGCAAAACTTCACTGCGGCCATTCTCTGCGAGAAACCTCTCTAAAGCCATAAACCGGAAGCATGCATACGCACACTTCCGGATAAATGGCTAACAGTTGATCAGTTAATCAATCAAACGAACAGAAAAGCAGATCAGCTCTGCAGTCTGTTGATGGCCTTTGTCAGGCGACTGATTTTTCTGGCAGCGGTTTTAGGATGAATAATTTTGTTTGAAGCAGCCTTGGCAAATTTTTTGATGGCTTCTTTGGTTGCTTCTGCCACTTCGCCGGCCGGTTTTTTGGTTTCGGCGGCGGTAATGGCCTTTTTGCGGAGGGTCTTGAGTTCAGACTTTACAGATACCCGCAGAGTGTGGCGGCGGGCGGCTTTGCGAGCATTTTTAGCAGCTGATTTAGTATTAGCCATGACGATCACCTTTCGTAATTCAATATTGGAAAGTCAAGTTTATCACTAATTGAATTAAATTTCAATACCTTTTTTATCCTGAAATCGTACCCCTGCCCGCCAACAAGCCAGCAAGGGGTGTACATAAAAACCCCCGAAGTTTTTTTCAATCTTCGGGGGTTTTCAGATTAAACAGTAAAAAAAATCAGGGAATAGTGTAAGTGCAAAGCACAAAATGCTCTTCGGTCGGATAAAAACCCATTACCCGGCCATCGGGGCAAACGACCCTTTTTCTCGGAAGATCAGGGGCCAGATGCGGAATCGTGTGAACGTCGAGCTCTCCGAGAACCTTACCATCCGGAGCGCAGCGATAGAGACGTTCGCGATAAATCTGGCCTTCTTCATGACATGCCACCAGGCAGAAATAGACGTTTCCGGCAGCATCGAGACCAAGAATTTCACCACCGGCATAGGTGACGCCCGGGTGCTTTTCGACATATGGAAACTTGCCGATAGCAAGCGTTTCTGCCGGTGAAGCAACCGTTCTCAGATAAAGACTGGCTTCAAGATCAGCAATCTCGAGACAAAAAAGCTTTCCTGACGGGTCAGAGTAAAGACTCAGACTCTGGTCACCCACCATCTGCTCGGCAAGTTCGCCATTCTGACCGAATCTTAGAACCGACTGGATAACCGGGTGACTCACCAGAAGATCGCCGTTACGGTCAAATTCTATGGCACGGGCACCGTTGAAACCTTCAATAGAATGAAGCTTTTCGCCCTTTGCATCGGTAATATAAATAAAGCCGTCGGCACTGTTAAGAAACGCCATTCTACCGTCTGCAGCAACCGCGAAGTCGATGACGATTTTGCCGAAACCGTCGAGAGAAACATTCTTTTCTACGGTTGCATCGGGTTTGAACAGTTTAAGCTGTCGGTTGAGCGAATCGAGAACCCACACATTACCACCTTCGACCATGCGAAACGCCCACGGTACGCCGTAAGACATGGCATCCGGATCCTGGTCCTGGCCGGCAACCTGACCGACATCTTTTCCGAACGGGATTTTCAACAGATCGACCGATTCAGAAGCATTGAACATGCTTTTATGATAGACCAGATTGTTAATAGTTTTGAATTCTGCATCCTGGGCAAAACCCAGAGTGGCAGTCATGATAAGAATTACAAGAAAAAGCTTTTTAAACATATTTCTTTCCTGATTATTTCTTTAAGGCAGTTTTAAAGCAGATCTCGGATTGACATGCTGACCATTCTTTTTCAGCTCAAAATGCAGATGAGCTCCGGTTGTATAAATGCCCGTGTTGTCTGAACTGGCAATTTCCTGGCCCATATTAACCCTTTGCCCCTGGCGCACAGAATAGCTTCTGAGATGGCAGTAGAAAGACTCATAACCGTTGTCATAGCGAACTTTCACATAGCGGCCGCCACCTGATTCGTAACCGACAGCAACAACGGTACCGTCACCGAGAGCATTGAGTCTTGTGCCGTTCGGAACCGGCAGATCGATGCCGTAATGCATGCTGCGGGTGCCTTTGGTCGGGTGAATGCGCATGCCATACTCAGAACTTGCCCGGGAAGGCATCGGCGAACAAGGCATAGCACCAAAGCGACCATTGCCACTGACGACAGGAGTATTGTTTCCGGAATTACCCGAAGAACTAGACTGCTGCCATGGGTAAACAACAGGTGTCTGACCGGCAGGGTGACCCGGCGTAGAAACATAATTTGCGTGCACATAGGCAATTTTGCCATTGTATCTGATTTTGTACCATGCGCCTTCTCTGCCGAGAACTTCAAGATCGTTGCCGTCGTATAGACTGCCGATAATCTTGCCCCATGGCCCGGTTCTGACATTCAGAGATGGGCTGACATGTACAGTGCCTTTGACGACTTTTTCTTCGGTTGATTCAACCTTTTTGCCGGCCTGAGAATTCAGATATACTTTCTTTTCCTCGAACGGGTCGGCGGCGGTTACAGCGGCTGCAAGCCCACCTGTAAGAAGTATTGCCAGAAATACATTTGATTTTTTCATAGCTGACCTCACTTAAATAGAATCATACATTATACCGGTCAAAAAAACTTTAGTTTTTATCATTAGAGGTTTTGTTGAATTGCCTGCCTGAAAAAGTTATAATCGGCTTTGAACAAAGTCTATGACGAAGGGCGCCCCCTGCGTTGAAAAAACAATTTCTCGACCTGCTTAACGAAATTGAATCATTCCCAGATTTCTCTGAACTTCCGGCTCAGATTTCTGAACTGCTGCAACCGTTCCCTGATTTTGCCGGGCTCGCGGCCAGATTTTATATTGGCAATGACGATAACTGGAAAGTTTTTGCGATAAAGCACGGATCTGAAATCGACACGCAACTTTTTGACAATCCACCATGTAAACCAAGATTCGACCTTGGCGAAACGCCGGCGGAAGTCTTAATTTCCGATAAACGGCTGCTGCTTTTTCAAAGCAGTTTTTATTCAGGAAACGCCCGGCTTGGCGATCTGGCGTTGCTGATATCATGTGAAAGCAAAGAAACACATCGAAACTGGCAGACTCTCACCGATGTGATGGCAAAAAAGCTCGGCAGCAGATTTCTTTTTCCCGCACACCTTCTGCCACACCCGATCAATGACCCAGACCGTCTGCTGACCTTTCTGCATGAAACCCAATCGCTGCTTACCAATGGCCGCCGTGTTGATGCGCTACCGCCGGGCTTTGAAAAAAAACAGGCAGAGATCTGGTTCAACGAAGACCGGCCATTTATCGAAGCTTTTCTTAAACGTCTGCAGAATGAATTCAACCTACACGCCGCTTTTATCATTCAGAGCGCAGGCCCGGGCTATTACAACCACCTGGCAGTGATGGCCATCGATGAAGACGAAGAAATTGAAGAGAACCTGTCGGAACTAATCGAAGCGGCTCTGTCACACGACCCGATGCAGGAAATCGCGATTATCTCACGCGCCCAGCTCAAAATAGGGCGCAGTGAATTCAGAGTCGGGTCGCCTGCCCCGCTTGTCTTCGCCTGTCAGGCCGGTGGTGTAACCTATGGGCACCTTGGTGTTGCGGTATCAGGCCATCAGGTACATCGACATGTCAGCCATACTTCACGCCTGATGCCGATGCTGGCCAATCAGCTCGGCCTTTACTTCAGCCATTTTTACCAGCTGCGCAAAGAGGCGTTGCATGGTCGCATGCTGCAGCAGATCAATCAGACCTGCAATACCATCAACTCGTCTGTAGACATTGGCGCGATACTGTTCAAGCTTGTCGAAAGCCTCAACTATCTTTTTGGTCAGTATTCGGGAGCAATTCTGATTTTTTCACGTGAAACTTCAGAGCTCGAAATCGTGAATTATCTGGGTGCAAATGTTCCTGAAAATTTTGATCTTGCAAACCTCATAAATACCCGTGGGCCTTTAACTGAGGCTATAAACGAAGGCTCGGCCTTCGACAACCGTGACGGCAAATACGAGCTTCCCATCAGATACGTTCTGCCGCTTGCCACAACGCCGCAGGCAACATCTATCACCTCTGAATTCATTCCCCTGCGCTCACTGGGAGGGGTGGTTTTATTCGATTCGCCCGTTAACAAGCCATTAACCGAAGAAGATCTGACAAAACTGATGCCGATTCTTCTCAACGGCATCAGCGCATCGCTGCAGGTAGCCTGCAACTACGCCGAAAAACTCGACACCATCAAAGCTCTTGAAGGCCTTATGGCCAGACTCTCTGACACCGACGCCCTTCTCGATGAAATGATCATCATCATCCGCCGCCTTCTCAAGGTTAACCGCATTTCATTTCTCGAGCTCGACGAAAGTGGCGAATTTTTACGCATCAAAAAGGGCTTCGGGCTCCCGCCCGGCATTATCGACAAAACCAGAATACCGATCGGCGAAGAAATATCTGGATATGTCGCACGCCAGGGTCGTTCATACCGAATTGACAACATCGAATCGGAAGGGGTTTTCAAAAAGCGCTCGCTCGAACATTACCTCAACCGTTCGCTGTTATCGGTGCCTCTGATCAACAGCAGAGGAACTCCTGGCCGCAAAGTCATCGGTGTTATCAACGTTAATAACAAAACCAACGGCCTGACTTTCACCATGCAGGACCAGCAACTGCTCGAAGGTATAGCTCACCTGGTCGTCACTGCGCTCGAAAACGTCAGATTTCTTGCTGAACAACACGAAAAGGACCTGCTTGAAAGGCAGCTCAAAGACGCCAAAGACATTCAGATGTCGCTGATGCCCAAAAATTTTACCGATCTGCCCGAGAATCTTGAAGTTTACGGCCAGAGTATTCCGGCCAGGCAGATTGGCGGCGACTTTTTCGACATTTTCAATCTCAATGACGGCAGGCTGCTGGCCGTTCTTGGTGACGTTTCAGGCAAGGGAATGCCGGCCGCAATTCTCATGGCTGTTACGAGAATGATTATCTGGTCTGTCGTGCAGGATTGTGTAGATCCGGTTCTGATTATCGAAAAGGCAAATGAAATTCTCTGCAGGCAGCTCGACTCCTATCATTTTGTCACAATGCAGATTGTGGCGATTGACCCGCTGACGGGCGCCTGCGAAATGTCATCGGCCGGTCATGGCCCACTTCTCGCAAGACTGAACGCTCAATGCCGTCTCATAGAAAGCAAAAGCGGGCCACCACTTGGCATAGCCGGTATCAAAGGCGTTTATCACACGGCAAAATTCAAAATGGAATCTGGTGATGCCTTTTTTATGTATACCGACGGCCTCTCAGAAGAACGTTCTGCCTCTGGCGAAATGTTCGGTACCGAACGCATCAGTTACCTGCTTGGCTCGAGCCAGGATCGTTCAGCAAAACAGCTTGTCGAAGCCATGATTGGCGCGATTGAAAACTGGCGAGGGTCAAATGAAGCCCATGACGACCTGACAGTTTTTACTCTCAATTATAAAGGATCTGCAAAATGAGGCAGCAGGAACAGCTTAAAACTCTTGAATTCCATGCAAGGCTGGCAGAAAAAGCCGCCGAAACCGAAGACCTGCACCTGCTGGTAGAAGGAATTATCTCTGAAACCGTGGTGTTTATGAATGCAAGTTCCGGCTCGATAATGGTTTTCGACCCAGAAGAGAACTGCCTGAAACTTTATGTCTCATCACATCACCCGGGTATGCAGAAAAACACGCGCAACGGCCCTGTAGCAAGAGTGGCTCTGAAACAGGGCATTGCAGGACAGGTATTTGCGACCGGCAGACCGGTTGTGGCTGAGAGCCTTACCAGAGCAGACAAAAACATCAAACTAAGCCGCAAAAATGATTCGGGCTCTTTTCTTTCTGCCCCGCTGAAACTCCACCAGAAAATGATCGGAGTCATGAATCTTAATCGCAACCCTGATCAGAAAGGGTTCACCGAAGAAGACCTGATTAAGCTTAAATCAGTCGATACCCTTATTGCCGGCCTGATCGAAAAAGAAAATCTTCTGCAGACCATAGAAAATAACCGCCGCGAGATTGCCAGTCTCTACTCAATATCCTGCATTCTCGCGAGCAATCGCGATTTTGTCAGCCGCCTCGTCGATTTTCTGGTCAAACTTTCTGATGAAATAGGTCTTGAAAGATCGGCAGTAATAGAGCTGAACCCACAGTTCAGCGAATCAATTTTCACGGCCAATGGCAGCAGTATTGAGATACTCGCCGCACATCGCCTTGAGCCTTCAAGGCTGCAGCAAATGGTTGATTCTGTCGCTGCCAGGCTGAGAATGCAGTTGCAGAAGTCGACAATAGACAGCATCGAAACTGAAGAACCGGACGCTCCGCTCACTCTTTCGTTTGAAGAAGAAGATGGCGCACGCGAACTGTTCTGCCTGCCCCTGGTGGTTGAAGACAAGCCATCACACCTGCTTCTGGTCAGTCGCCGTCACGTAGCAGAAGATACCCGGCAGGCAATCAGATATTATCGTTTTCTTTATCTGATCTCGCAGAATCTGGCAATGGCAATTGCTCGAAACAAGATGTTTCAGCGCATTGAACAGGATAAACAGCTTCTGATTGACGAATCCCGCCAGAATGAAGTGTTTCTCGACATAAGCAAAGACCTCGCCTCGACACTCGACCCGGTAACCATTCTACAGAAGGCCTTTGTTAGATTCCGTGAGCTGATCAACTTTACGACGATCGGCATTCTGCTCTATGACGATATCGATGACAATTATCGTCTTTTTGTTCAGCCAGGTGAGAGCATCTCACAGGAATTTCAGCAAAAACTCGCTGACAATATATTCGAACTGTTCACCGATTATCCTGCCGACCCGCCTCTCACCAGAGAAAATTTTCATAAGCCCTCTTTCTTCAATCCACACAATCCTGGCAATAGGCCGACTAAGAGCTTCAAACACGTTCTGCACCTGCCCATCATAATCAGTGACAGGTTCAGAGGGCTTATTCATCTTGCGCGCGGTGAAGACAAACCTTTCACCACTAAGGATCTCGACATAACCTCTCATTTTACCGGCATTTTCATTACCAGCATAAAAAACGCTCTTATCCACAAAAGAACCGAAAAACTGGCTTTCACCGACCCGCTTACCGAACTGTTCAATCACCGATATTTCCAGGAAACCCTGGCGCATGAATTCATAAGGGCTCGCCGTTATGCCAAGCCGCTTTCTCTTATGGTAATCGACATAGATTTCTTTAAAAAATTCAATGACACCTGGGGTCATCTGGTTGGCGACCAGGTTCTGCGCCACGTTGCCGCCATCTTTAAGAATTCCGTCCGCGAACAGATCGATACAGTCGCCCGTTATGGTGGCGAAGAATTCGCGGTCATACTGCCCGAAACATCCATCGATGGCGCAAAACTCTTTGCTGAACGTATTCGCAGCAAGGTTGAACAATCGCGCCTTAATCACGACGGCAATGAACTTTCTGTAACACTTTCCATAGGCGTCTCATGCACACTTGTAACAGACTGTGAAAAGACCAGCGACCTGATTGAAGCTGCCGATCTGGCACTTTACAAGGCTAAAGATAACGGCAGAAATCAGGTTTTATCTTACGAAGAAGGCCAGCTGAAACATGAAAAACACTAAAAAACCTGCGGTCAATCAGACCGAACAGACCTTCAAAAGACTTTCGAGACTGTCTGATATTTCGATGGCCCTGTCTTCCGGAACCGAATTGAATGACCTTCTTAAAAGCATGGCCAAAACAGCCAAAGAAGCGCTTTCTGCTGATGAAGTATACTTCATGCTCCTTAACCGCGAATCTTTCGAGTTGTTTTTTTCTGCCTGCAGCGGCGGCAGAAGAAAACGCCCTGAGCAGGTGCGCTGCCTTGACCGCCGTACAATCATAAATTCTGAAGAGGAATTCGGTTTCGCTCCCTGCACCACCGAAATGCCTGCAGACTCAAACGAAGAGGCCCCCGTGGGCGAGGCACTGCTGCTGCGCAACGCTTTTTCGAGCCGCCAGCGCCTTCTCTACTCTGGAGAGATGCATGACCCGCTTTTTAAAGACACACCTTTCACTTCGGCCATGCTTATACCGCTTATGACCAACACCCAGTGCGTAGGGCTGATGGTCACCGGCAACATCGAGCAGAACAGGCCTTTCAGTGTAAACGATCTCGAAGAAGCGACAGTTTTTGCCAATCTCGCGGCGATGAAAATAGAACACAACGGCCTGCTTCTCGAACGCGAAAACCGCATTCGCGAAATGGAAAAGCTGAATGTTCTTGCCAAAAGATTTTCGTCAGTTCAAACCCTCGAAGGCCTGATCGGCCTCTCTTTTGAATACCTGTCACAGCTGATTCAACACGATCTTGGTATCGTCTGCCTGTACAAAGATGATGAAGAAACCAGATACTTCGTTTCGCGGCTGCCCCTGGCCCCGTCGAGTCTCGATGGCCTTACCGGCCACATTGACGATATCAGCTTTAAAATCAGAGGCAAAGCAGCCCGCATCACCAGATGCCAGCAGCTTTTTCTGCCAGGTCAAAAGACCATGAGCATGGACAAAATCTTCAGACGCAAAGTTCAGTCGTTCATGACCGTGCCCCTTACAGTTCAGGGCAAGAATATCGGTCTTATAAACCTCAGTGCGACCCGGCAAAAAGCTTTTAATCGTGAGCACCTGCGCACCTTTACCACACTCTCGAATCTTCTGGCGACCGCGATCGAAAATGTAAAAATCCGCCTTTATCTTGAACGCCGCATCGACGAAATCTCGGTTCTCTTCGAGATTTCGCAGTCAATTACCTCGACCCTGGTTCTCGACGAAGTTCTCGACTCGATTGTCAACTTCTCAATGGAAATGATGAACGCCCTGCGCTGCGAACTTCGCCTGCTCGACATTACCGGCGAACTTCTCGAAGTCAGGGCTTCGCGGGGCTTGTCGAAATCATTTCTATCTTCTACCGCCATCAAAGTTGGTGAAGGTATTATCGGCAGCTGCTTTTCTCAGAGATTACCGATTTCGGTGGTTGACGCCCGCAAAGACCCGCGCACCAAATACACTTCGCTGGTCAAGCGCGAAAAACTTGCCGGACTTCTTGCAGTACCGATCATGCAGAGAGGCCGACCAATCGGCGTAATCACAATTTATACCAGCAAACCCCGCGATTTTTCTCAGGATGAAATTGACCTGCTGTCTACATTTGCCTCGCAAGCCAGTATCGCCATCGAGAACGCCAAGCTCTATGCCGAAATGAAGCGCCAGTATCTGTCAATGGTCATGGCTCTGGCAGCAGCGATTGAAGCCAAAGATTCTTACACCCATGGTCACAGCACCAAGGTAATGGAATACGCGGTCAAAATCGGTGAAGAACTCGGGCTCAGCGAAGACGAAATCGAAACGGTCAGATATGCCGGTCTGCTGCACGACATTGGCAAAATCGGTGTCAAAGACGTCATTCTCACCAAAGAAGGACGCCTTACTGACGAAGAAATCAACGAACTGCACCGGCACCCTGAATATGGTGCATCGATCATGGAAAGAGTCGAAATTCTCAAAGAAATTGCGCCGCTGACACTTTATCACCACGAACGCTATGACGGAACCGGCTACCCGCTGGGTTTAAAGGGAGACCAGATTCCTCTCGGGGCTCGTATTCTTGCCGTTGCCGACACTTACGACGCCATGATCGCTGACCGCCCATATCGCAAGGCTTTTCCTTTTGAGTATGTGAAACATGAAATGAAGAAAGCCGCCGGCACTCAGCTTGACCCGGAAATCGTCAAAATCTTTTTCGAAATTCTCAAGCGTGAGGGTGTCGGCAACTAGCCATCTTGATGAAATACAGCCCAGCAGAATTGATCGCCCTGCCTCATAACGCTGACCTCGACCTTCTCGGTGCAGCAAGGTGCCTGCTGCTTAAATTCCCTGAAGCCAGAATTCTTCACCCGGTCAGGTTCAGGCAGAATGCCTGGGAATGCGGTCGCCGGCTTGACTGGTTCAAAACCGTCAAATTTGCCGAAGTCGATTTTGCCGCAGTCAGAAAAATTTATCTTGTCGGCTTCGATCAACCCAGACAAAACCCTGAATTGATAGAGGAACTCGCCCGTTTCACCCCGACAGTAAAGGTATTTTCAGATCGCAAACATTCGTTTCCATTTACCTGTGAGTCTTTTCCGAATCAAAGCCTGAGCCTCACCGCGTCGCTGATGAACCAGCTGCACGATGCGGGAATGCGTTTCAGCAATGAAGATATGCAGCTTTTTAAACTCGCAGTTATTGAAAAGACCTGGGCCGGGCTTTCAGCAAAAATAAGGGCCGAAGATAACCGGGCCCTCAATTTTCTTCAGCGGCAGTTCACCCCGCCCGGAAAGATTGCCAACAGCATAGTTCTTGGGCTGCGTGAGGGCCAGACCGGCCTTTATCACCACATGCTGAAAAACATCGAAGATATTCAGCCCGGACACTGGCCAATTACGCTGATCGCGGTCAAAACCACCGGTCAGGTTCAGGATATCGAACCGGTTGTCGATACGGTCTGGTCAGATGTTGCCCAACCGGTTATGTTGATCGTGCTTTCCTCCGGCAATTTTTCAAGGGTGTGGGCTCGCAGCAGCATTTCGCAGATCGACTTTTTTGAAGTTTTCAAAGATTTCAGGCCGGCACGCATTCGCAGATGGGTTTATTTTCACTTTTCTGGCGAAAGTCACGAACAAAACCGGCTGCATATTCTCGGGCACCTGAAAAATCATCTGAAGCCTGATATGACAGCAGGCGAAATCATGTCAGCCTCACCACAGCTGATTGACTGGCATTCGACCATTCGCAGCGCTTTTGACATGATGCTTAAGTTCAACATAATGTCGCTGATTGTCATGAAGAACCATGAATTCGCAGGCATAGTAACCCGTCGCGACCTTGACCGGGCTCTCCAGATGAACCTTCTCGATGCAGAGATCGGCCCATACGTTCCGACCAACGTGCCCGCAGTCAGTCCGGCTACGCCGGTCAGGGTTCTTAAGAACCTCATGGTCAGATACAATATCACCAGACTGCCGGTTCTCAATGGATCTGATGTGGTCGGCATAATAACGACACATGAGCTTCTCAGAGCCTTACCAGATTACCTGCCGCTGCCTCAGGACTTTTTGCCTCTCGCTGAGCAGACCGACCTGCCACCCGCCCGCGATATTGAAAACCTTTTTAAAAGAGTCTTTTCTCTGCGCATTTTTCATCTGCTTGGCAAAATCGGCAGATTTGCAGCCCAGAAAGGGGTTGAGGTATTTGCGGTCGGTGGTTTCGTTCGCGACCTGCTTCTCGAAAGGGCGAATTTCGACATCGACATCGTGGTAATTGGTGATGCCATGCCATTTGCAGCCGCCCTGAGCCAGGAAATGGCCTGCGATCATAAGGTGTTCGACCGCTTTCATACCGCCAGACTATATCTCGAAGACCTCAAAATCGACTTCAGCTCAGCGCGAATCGAGCATTACTCAGACCCGGGAGCCCTGCCTCAGATTGAATTCAGCGGTCTGTCAAACGATCTTTACCGGCGCGACTTTACCATCAACGCGCTCGCCCTTTCTTTGAACCCTGAACATTTTCTTGAAATAAAAGATTTTTTTGGTGGCTACAACGACCTTCTGCAGCGCCGTATCCGCATTCTTCACTCTTTCAGCTTTCTTGAAGACCCCACCCGCCTGTATCGCGCCGTTCGTTTTGCTGGGCGATTCAACTTCACCCTCGAACAGGACACCCGCAGGGCATTTGAACTTGCCATAAGCCGTGAAGCAACCTCGCGACTGTCGCTGAAACGCATCGGCGCTGAAATTTCCAAATGCCTGAACGAAGAAAAACCGCAACAGGTTGTTGCTGAGCTGTTTTCTGAAGGTCTGATGCTGAGTTTGAGCCCTGACCTCAACGACCCGTCGATTCTCCCGGGTCGTTTCAAACTGATTCGCGGTCTGGTCAAAAGATTCGCAGTTCTGAACGAAGAGATAGACATCGAAGCTATCTACTGGGCCGGTCTTTTGTCACTTCTGCCCGCTGATGGCGCATCTTCAATTCTCGACTCAATCGGCACCCCGCACAACCGGCGGCAGAAGGTGGTAGAAACACTGACCACAATGCGCTCTGTACCGGTTCAACTGAATCGAGTCGAAGAGTCAGACCATGTCGGGCTTTTCAAGCTGCTTGACAGTCTCTGCCTTGAAACTCTGCTCGGTCTGATGGCCTACTCTCTCGATAAGCGCAACGCCCGCAAAATTCTTTATTTTATTGGCCAGTTACGCCATACCAGACCGCTGGTTAACGGCAAAGACCTTATTAATGCCGGTATAAAACCAGGCCCGCATATGCGCAGAATTTTCGATCATATCATTGCAATGCGCCTGAATGGCGCCAAAATGACACATGAGGAGGAAATGGAAATTGCCAGAAGGCTTTACCAGAATATATAATTTTCGCCCGCCGGGTGGCATGCCGCCCGAATCTTTTGCCAGACTGCTGCGCTTCGGCTGCCTGATAGCCTTCCTGCTTTTCGTCAGCTTCATGCTGCAGGGCATCGGCTCGTTGCTCTCTTCGGGTTTCCGTCTGCTGGTGCTGATACCCGTCATTCTCATCTCTCTCACCTTTCATGAGTATGCCCACGCCAGAATGGCGGATTTTCTCGGCGATCCAACACCCGAGCGCATGGGCAGGCTCAGCCTCAATCCTCTCGCCCATCTTGATTTTTTTGGCACCCTGCTGCTGTTCTTCACCAATTTTGGCTGGGCCAAACCGGTAATCGTCGACCCATCAAATTTTCGCGTTCCTCAACGGGCAATGCTTTCGGTAGCTCTTGCCGGGCCGGCTTCAAACTTTTTTCTGGCCTTTGTTGGAGCCCTGAGTCTCAAAGGTCTGGCTGAGATTGTAAAATTAGCCATGCTGCCCCCGACAGCCGTTTTTCTGATGATTCAGGTGCTTGAAACCCTTATTGTCATCAACCTCAGTCTGGCTCTGTTCAATCTTCTGCCGATTCCGCCCCTCGACGGTTCAAGAGTGGTTTCATATTTTCTGCCAGGCCGCTATCGCGCTCAATATCGCCAGTTTGAAGAACTGGCACCGATGCTGCTGCTCATTCTCTTTGCTCTCGGAGGTCTTGGCCTCATCCTCTCACCGGCTATTGAAGCTATTTATGGCATGCTGCTGAATCTTTTCAACAACCCGCTCAGAGATCTGCTTATTTATCTGAAGACCTTCTCATCCGGCGGTTCTTACTATTAAGCCATAATAAAAATGCCCCCGTTACCGGGGGCATTTTTATTATGGGCTGTTTATGCAGCCGGGGTCGGATTGTATGGGTTCGCTGCCGCTGGGCGTGCAGCGAGTTCGCGATCAATCATGAACATGCCGCCGGGTGCATTGCCGGTGAGATTGATCATGTCGATAACAGCTTTGGCAGCGGCTTCTTCTTCGACCTGTTCGCCGACGAACCAGTTGAGAAAGTTGACGGTTGAATGGTCTTTGAGAGTGTAGGCAAGGTCAACGAGATTGTTGATGCATTCAGTAATGTGACCTTCGTGTTTGAGAGCTTCTTCAAACACCTGTTTTGCCGATTTCCAGGTCTTTGGTGGCGCCTGAAGAGCTTTAAGTTCAGATCTTCCGCCTTTTTCGGCGATGTAGTTCATGAATTTTACTGCATGACTGAATTCTTCAAGGGCCTGGTTGCGCATCCAGTGCTGCAGACCGGGCAGGCCTTCTGCGGCAGCGTATTCTGCCATGGCCAGATAGAGGTAGAAAGAATACATTTCTTCTTGGACCTGGTTTACAAGGGCTGTTTCCATTTTTTTTGCAAGCATTTTATTTCCTCCACAACAATGTCATATTAATTACCACCCAAAAAGTATCATTTTAAAGACAAAACTGCAAACACTTTTTGGTAAACACCTCAATTACGGTCATCATAGGCCTGAAAGAGCCTGAGTATTCGATCAGAAGCAGTTTCATCATGGTGCCGCAAAACCCGCCTGACCAGCTGGCGTTTCTGTTTAAGGCGCTTCAGAAGCCGGTCACCGGCAATACAGTGCTCGGTGTTTGCCAGCGGCAAAAGGACCTTAACAACCTTGAAAAAAAGCGTCGGCCGGGTTACGGCTTTGCCGATATCATGCACCAGAGCAAGCTCAAGCAATTCAACCCGGTCGTTTTCGTTTATACTGCTGTCGCGGCCGATATCATACCAGACCCGCATTACATGAGCTTTTTCTGACTTGCGCAGTTTGCCGAGTTCAGCCCTGACCTGCTCAGCCAGACCTGAAACAGCATTTTCCCAGTCATTGCGCTGCAGTTCAGGAAATAGAACCTGTTTGAATTGCCAGACTCGATATATAGCTCTGTTAAGAAGGCGCCGCAGCATTGCAATCACTTGAATCTCGCAGGCCATAGCTTCTGCAGCCGCTCAGCTGTCTGCTTTTCGCGGCCATGATCGGTTGGCTGATAAAAGCTGGCAGGCTGCATACCTTCAGGAAAATAGTTTTCATCGATGAAACCGCCCTTAAAATCATGCGGATACCTGTATTCGCGGCCATACCCCATCTCTTTCATCAACCCGGTGGGAGCATTGCGCAGATGATAAGGCACAGATGGCTCCTGGCCGTTTCTGATAGCCTGTTTCACCATTTTCTCGGCTTTGTAAAGGGCGTTGCTCTTAGGAGCTGCAGCCAGATATACTGCCAGGTGTGCAAGAAAAAGATGTGCCTCAGGCGGACCGACAAATTCATAAGCCTGAGTCGCAGAAACTGCAAGAGTCAGCGCGAACGGATCAGCCATGCCCACGTCTTCAGAGGCAAACCTGACCATACGGCGCAGAATGAATTTGCAGTCTTCGCCGCCCTCGATCATGCGGTAGAGCCAGTAGAGGCTGGCATCGGGGTCAGAGCCACGCATAGATTTATGCAGAGCCGAAATCAGGTTATAGTGTTCTTCCCCACCCTTATCATAGCGAAGCATTTTGCTTTGAAAGGTTTCAGCAACAAGATCCGGCCCGACGGCCGGTGCCTCTGGCTGCTGCTGCCTGGCGACCTCACAGCAGGTTTCGAGAACATTCAGAGCGATGCGGGCATCGCCGGCCGCCATCATTGCAATTCTTTCGAGACTAGACTCGTCGACAACAACCTTTGGAGGCCTCTGCAGCTTTTCATCACAGTCCATGGCCCGCAGCAGTATAGTTAAAAGCGCCGAAGCCGCAACAGGCTTCAACACAAGAACCTGACAGCGCGACAGCAGAGCCGAAACCACCTCAAAACTCGGGTTTTCGGTCGTTGCACCGACAAAGATCACCAGACCCGACTCGATATGAGGCAGAAGCGCATCCTGCTGCGCCTTGTTGAAACGGTGAATTTCGTCAACAAACAGCATGGTTTTACGCCCAGACAGCCGTCTTGATTCGGCGGCCCGGTCAAAGGCTGCCTTCAGGTCTTTAACCCCCGAAGTAACTGCCGAAAGCTGTATAAATTCAGCATCAGAGTGACGGGCCATAACTCTGGCCAGCGTCGTTTTGCCGCAGCCCGGGGGACCCCACAAAATAATCGAACCACTCAGACCGGCCTGCAGCAACATTCTCAATGGTTTTCCCTGGCCAAGAATATGTTCCTGGCCCAGAATGTCTTCGATACTGTCTGGTCGCATGCGATCAGCAAGGGGTTGATATGGAGCAGTGACCTGAAGGTTGCCGCTTGCAAACGAAAACAGGTCAGTCATCAACTTTTTCCCCGGCCGGCTTTTCATCGGCAACTTCAGCGGCAAAAGAGCTTATCTGATCGATATCTGCCTCGTTCTGCTTTGCGACAACCTCAATCACCTTCCAGGTTTTTCTGCGATAAGCGAGTTCGGTTTCACGCGCCAGCTGATGCAGGCCCTTGCGTGTCATTTCCATTTTCGGGTAGATCATCAGCTTCTGACTGGTTATAAAACCGGGATTTCTCAGGGGCAGACGTTCCTGCACCCAGACAAGAAAATCGGCATTGCTTAAAAGGGTCGTTGCCGTAGCAATGTCGAGCCCGCCAGATTCTTTTCTGACAAATTCAGGAACACTGTTGTTCTTTTGATAGCACTCAGAACAGGGTTCAAGACCACTCAAATCTTTAATCGAATCAACCCAGATCCTTTCTGTACCGCTGGCCCAGGCACATTCCAGGAATGGGTCATGATAAAGCGACCCGGCTTTCGTTACCCAGGCAATGGTTTCGGCATCTCTTTTTGCCTGCCGCTTTACCGGAGCGGCATCAAGACTGACAACTTCAGGCAATTCATCAGCCCCGTCTGAAGAAACAGTCGTCTTCTCGCCAGAACCTGAAAAAACGCCGGTAAGAATTCTCTGCGCCTTTGTCTGTGGCCGACTTTTCTGCCCCTTGACCGGAAAAATATAGCCCTCGGCACTGGTGTCGATTTTTTTCAGCTCTTTGCCCGCGCTGGCAACCACCGGTCTGTTGGTAATAAGCACGGCACCCGATGCTGTCTCAATCTCGACAACCTGCGCCGCAAGGGGAATTTTAGCGACTGCAACGCAGAACAGAGTAATGCAGAACAGCTTGAATCTCATCTGGATTCCTTTCAATAAAGTTGTGCAGCCAATTATATCACAGCCACATACAACGCTCCATTCTTGTATCAGTGCAATTACTTTCGAAATCTCGACATAAGAATCAGATTGGGTTAAACTTCAGACCCTATGTCCATCACACCGGAACAGACTTACGATCAGCAGCCACAGACGGTTTCCAGAGCCAGAAAGTTATATACTGCCGGGCTTTACCTCTATGCTTTCACTTGCCATTTCTCGATATCGGCTTCGCAGATAAGCCTGGCCATTTCTTTGATAGGCTTCATTATAGAGCTTTGCCACGGAAGAACCTTCATTAAAGGCACCTCCATCGACAGACCCTTCGCATTTCTTTGCTTCACCTGCTTTTTATCGGTTTTTCGAGCTAACGAACCATTAAAGGCCCTGACTGATTTAAAAACCTTCCTGCTGATTCTATCTTTTTATCTGCCGTTCTGGTTTAAACCATTGCCAGATCAACAGAAGCGATTGTTGACAACATTTATCGTTTCAACTGCAGTCGCGGCATCTCTGATCTGTTACAAACACCTGTTCATTTTTGAGAGCGGCATCAGAGCAAAAGGTTTTTTTTCAAGTCCCATGACTTTTGGTGAGTGCCAGGCCATGTCGCTGCTTGTTATTATCAGTGCGATTGCCTTTGTCAGCCAGCCCCGGCATTATCTGATATTATCGTCTGCAGCGATATTCTCCTGTTGCGCTATTGTCTTTTCAATGGTCAGAGGCGCATGGCTTGGGGTGCTGGCCGGATTGATTCATATCATAGCGAAAAAACCGACAAAAATTGTTCCCGTCTGCGTAATCCTGGGATTGACGATTTCAGGCCTTTTTATTGGAGACATAAACATCAGAGAACGCCTCGAAGGGCTTAATCCTGTCTCTACAATTGAGGCGGGAAAAATCAGGCTGGGTGAGAAACAACCCGGGGTTTCTCTCAGCGCCAATTACCAGCGTCTGTTGAACTGGCATCGCGGCTTTGAAATGATCAAAGACAGATATGCTTTCGGAATAGGCATGAATAATGTTTACGACTGGTATGAAAGTCTGTGCACCGATTACGAGAAAGAAAAAAAATGGGTTTTTGGCCACATGCACAACAATTTTCTGCAGTTTTTCATCACAGCCGGGCCACTCGGCTTGATAGCCTTTTTCTGGTTTTTCTACGAATTCTTTCTTTTTGTATTCTACCTGCCAGGACCATCAGAAAATACTTTCGCAGAATTTTTAAGACTTGGCGGCAGAAGTCTTCTTATCTGCTATTTCTTCACCGGTTTTTTCGAATACAGTTTTGGCGACCAGGAAGTGACAATGATGGCATTCTTTCTGACAGGCACATTTGCTTCAGGCCGGATTAATTCTGATAAGTCGCCGGTTCAGACTCAACAGTCACAGCATTAAAACCCGCGGCCGAAATCGGAAAGCTCATAAACAGAACAGCCAGATTCAAAAACGTTGGAACAGCAAGGGTTTCTGCAAACTCAGGAAAAAAAGCTCCCTGAAACATCAGAAAACCTGCGACAAACAACGCAAACGCGATGGCAGCATGATACAACCGGTTATTTCTGATTCTTTCGCTAAAATTTTCAGACTGAAAAATAAACCAGAACAAGCTGAGAGAGAATGATAGAACATATGGCCATTTCCAGTGAGAAAACCAGGCTGAAGCAGAGCCTGCATTGGCTAATCCCCACAACAATGGCAGACAGAAAAGAAACTCGTCAGGAATGAAAAAAAGTGCCTCTGGCCGCCTTCTTCTCCAGAAAAACAGCAGCATGATCAGCAGCAACTGCAGAAGGCTTTTGTATAATTCTTCAGCCACAGGCAAAGACATAGACCAGAGCATGAAAGAAGCGATAAATATCACATTGAAATATTGAACGGCCCTGGCAATTTTTCGCTTTTCAAAACCCAGCATCGATGCCCCGCAGCTTCAAAGACTTCTTATAAATTGCATCAATTTTCGCCCCAAGACCTTCAACCGAAAATCGCGCACACCACTGCTTGCGAAACGGCAGATCAAGCTTTTTTTCTGCCCATCTACATTTTTCAAGAGCACTTCTCAGCGATGCTGTGAATGCCTCAGGCTCAGCTGGGAGCAGCGTGCCATATTCTCCGCCATCAAGCAGTTCAGCAACCCCGCCCACGTCGGTTGCGGCAACCGGGCAGCCAGAAGCCAGGGCTTCAATGACCACCACCGGTGTTCCTTCGTTTTTTGAACTCAATACCAGCAGATCGAGGTCGGCATAAACCTCTTCAATTTCACTTATCAGACCACAAAAATGCACCCGGTCGGCAATTCCTGAATCTATGGCCTGCTGGCGCAAACCAGCTTCAAGCTCACCGCCACCAATTATCGCAAGGTGAAGGTCAGGCATGGCAGCCGCCAGATCAGCTAAAGCATTCAGAAGCAATCGGTGATTTTTTACCGGCACAAGTCTTGCAACAATGCCCATCAGAAGATGCTTATCTGAAAGATTCAGCGATTTACGCCAACCGGTCGACCGTCTCGAAACCTCAAGATTTTTTTTCAGATTCAAACCCAGCGATACGGTTTCAATTTTTCTGCTGCCATTCAACCCAAGTCTTTGCGACAGTTCGCATGCCAGAGATGGGGTCAGGGTTATCAGCCGGTCGGTTATCCCTGCCAGAAACCTTTCTATGCCGACAATCAGTTGTGAAACCGGCTGCGAAAAATAGCCGCTGAAGATAAAACCATGGTAAGTGTGAAAAATTGCAGGAACACCGCATAGAACAGCCGCAAGTCGCCCTAAAATACCTGCCTTAGTGGTATGAGTATGAACGATATGCGGTTGAAAAGACCGAATCTCGCGCACGATCTGTTGAAACGCCGCAAAGTCTGACAGCGGCATAACCGGCCGGTCGAGCCTGGCAACAATCGCCGGATCAACCCCGCAGCCATGTGCAAGCTCAAGCATGCTGCCCTCTGCAGATTCTGGAATGCCGACCAGAAGGCGGGTCTCATAGCCATATTTCTGCAAACAGGCAGTCAGATTGATAACGTGCCGCGAAGGCCCGCCATAATTCATGCGGCTGAGAACTCTCAACACCCTGATTGAACTTGAAGCTGTGTTTTTCATTATTTTTGCGGCTTTATACTGCCACAGCCGCGGAGTATTTTTCAAGAAAATCAATTGTTATGCTATAATATCGAAAAAAATGATTGTGGAGGCTTGTGCATGCTGCATCAGGCGGTTTATAAACATCCCGGGTTTGCCGGAATTGCACAGCATTATTATGCAGAACTGGTAAGTCGCAACCCCGTACTTGCCACATGGCTTGGCGAGCACAGTTTTGACGGGCTCCTGCCAGAAACTGGCGCCGAAGCTGTCGAGCGCAACATAACATTTCTTCGCGAACTGAAAACGACTTTCTGCACGTTGTCAGAAAATGATCTGAGTCTTGACGAAAAGATCGACAGGCAGGCAATCATTCATTTTGCAGAGCAGCAGCTTTTTCTCGACGAAGATCTGCAGCTATGGCGAAACGGCCGCGACCTGGCCATGAACATCGGCGATGCAATTTTTCTTCTCTTTATAAGGGATTTTGCTCCGCTTTCTGAGCGTGTCAGATCAATGATAAGCAGGTTGAAAGCAGTTCCGGCCTTTCTCATGAGTGGTCGAACACTCTTTCAGAAAGTTTCGCAGGAAAAGGGCGAACTCTGCCTTGAATCTGCCGCCAAACTCCCCGCTTTTCTGGCAACAATCGAGTCGAGTCTGAACCGCCACATCACCCTCGACCTTCTGCAGGAATTTTCCAGAGCCGTTGCGAATGCGGTCAAGGCCATTGATGACTACAGTCATTGGCTTAAACACGCGGTTATGCCAAAAGCTGAAAAGGAACAGACTCTCGGCATGGGAGCTTTTCAGGCCCTGGTCAGCAGCCGCAGAATCGGCATGACCCCAACCGAAATAACCGACCTCGCACGGCAGCTTTTTCAGGAATCAAGCCGTCAGCTCGAAGCGCTCAGCTGTATCATACTTGGCGAATCAACAGGAGAAGCTGCCGGAGCCCGTCTTGATGCTCAAAAGCGCGTTAACCGGCATGCGCCGGCGAGTTTTGACCAGGCCCTTACCGTTTATCGCGAAAACCTCAGTCGCACCCGGGCCTTTATCGAATACTGCAATTTTGCAACACTTCCTGCTGATGAGGAGCTCGAAATAATTGAAACACCGGCATATATGCGACACATCATCACTTCTTCCGCATATTTTGCCCCCGAAAGGAAATCTTCAGTACAACGCGGCTTTTATCTGGTAACCCGCGACGAGAGTTCACTGCCCGTTCGCCACAACTATGCCGAAATCGCCAATTCGGTCATTCACAAAGCCTATCCTGGTCATCACCTGCATCTGGCCACCCAGAACCAGCACCCAGGAATTCTGCGTTCATTCACCGATTCTGCCGAAATGATCGAAGGCTGGGCAAGCTACTGTCAGGAAGCTGTGCGCGAAAAAGGTTTCGAAACTTCTTCTGAAAGCCTTTTCGTTCAGGCGCTCGATAAAGCAAGGGCATCTGCTCTGCTGAAAACAGAGGTCAAACTGCAGACAAGAACCTGGACAAAGTCTGAAGCAGTTGATTTTCTGGTCAACCGCGCCCGTTTCGAGAAAGAAGCCGCCGAAAGCGAAATCAGGCGGATCATGCAACGGCCTTCTCTTTATTCGGCCCGTCTGACCGGGCATCATCAGTTGCTTCTGCTGAAAAATGAACTGCGCAGTTCATTTTCTCATGATTTTACTGACAGAAGCTTTCACGACCTGATATTATATCAGGGTGGAATACCGGTGCATCTTGCCCGCCAATACTTCCCGGAGCTGATGAAACAGCAGCTTAAATCACTTAACCGAGCCTGAGAATGCCTTTTAAACAGCAACTATTTGTACCAAACAAGCGTGAATACATTACCGGTCTCAGCCGACCTTCTGTAGACTGCATTATCTGCTCGATTGTAAGCGACGAGCCAAGTGTAAAAAACCTCACCATCTGGAAAAACGAAACAGTAGCAGCCTGCGTCAACCTCTATCCTTACAATGCCGGGCATCTGCTTCTTTTCCCACTGCGCCACATAGACGACCCCAGACAACTCAACCCCGAAGAACACAGGCAGATGCACCAGCTCCTGAGCGCCTCAATGGACCGCCTCGAGTCTGTCTACCAGCCGCTCGGCTTCAACATCGGCTTCAACATTGGCGAAGCCTCGGGAGCAAGCATCGAGCACCTTCATCAGCACGTTGTTCCCCGTTATCATCGCGAACTTGGCTTCGTCGATATAACCGCCGGGGCAAAAATCATCATCGAAGACCCTCAGGTCACGTTGAACAAGCTTAAAGACGCTTTTGCCGACCTTAAATTTTGAGCCTGTCAGCTCTTTTATACTGTGCTATAATTCTCTGGCAATTTGAACAAGGAGATATCACGAAATGATCAAAAGAGGAATTACCATTCTGATGGCCGCTTCTGCCATCACCGCCACCTGTGCTTACGCGTCGCCCGAAGGCGATCTTAAATATATGGGCTACTCTAATGAAATGGTCAGCGAAGTTCTTTCTGCCACCGGTTGTGAACCGGCAAAGCCAGAAGCTGCAGCAGCAACCGAACAGAATGAAGCCGATTCCAACCTTGAACAGCTGACTGAACTTGGCGTTACCAGATCACTCACCCCAACGCTCGAAGACCGCTCAGGCGCAATTCGTGACGAAGTGCTCACCTACTGGGATAAAATGTCGCCCGCAGCCAGTAATGTCCAGCCCATCAGCCCAGAAACCAGAGCGCTGATCGAAGCCAACATCCGCACCGCCCTCGAAACCGCAGGTTACTCGATTGTTCAACTGAGCCTTGTCGACCTGCCTGAAGGCAGCCTCAAAAATATGCTCAGAGCAATTGTTAGAGCCACCAGACCTCTCAAAACCCGCAACTCTTATAAAGAAATTCAGAGTAACCTTGCCGAAATCAAGAAACTCTGCATGGAAGCCGGCACCATCGATGGCGTCGTCTACCTTTCAGAAATGACTACCTTCGTAGCAGAAAACCCACGCAACAATTATTACTACGAAAAAACTATTCTTAACCCATAAACATATAAATCAGGCATCTGGTTTGCCCCGGATGCCTGATTACAGAACTGCAGCCATCAAACATTACTGATTCACAGGAACCCCGATGAGCATACTTGCTTCGCCCAGACAAACGACCCGCATGATGGTCTACGCGATGATCTGCACTCTGGTTGTCGCGTTTGGCGCCATTGGAGCAGTTCTGGCTGGCAATGTCGCCGAGCAGTATTCTCTTATGGGCCTTTTTTTAGGCTCAGCTCTCGGAGCTTTTATCTCGGTTTACGAGTCGACCATCGTGGGCTCTATCGCAGGCATGCTGCTTGGGCTTCTGGTTGGCCCGCTGGTTTTTTACTTTATCGACTTCGAAACAGCTTATCTGACCGCATTTGTTCTCGCACTTCTTGGCGCCATAATGGGCGAACCGATGGCTGCTTTCTGGCGCGAAGCTGATTCAGACGGTTCTGAATCAGAAACAGAAGTCTCTGAAACGTCGGAGAACGAAAAATGAGCGTTATCAGATTGATCATGGTCGAAAATAGCCAAACTTTTTCGGGCCATATCCCGTCGTCTTCAATTTCGGCCGTACTCTGGGCAATTTCTCAGGGTTCGAAAAACACCAAAACCTTTTGGCAGACCGTTGCTGGCATGGACCCTGGACTGAAAGAACACTTTTTTTCCAATAAAGATGACTCGCCGCTGCTTGAGGGGTATGACGACGGCTTGCTGGTAATCAGCTGGGAATACCAGTGCATCGAATCGTTTCAGGTTTATCAGCCACTGCGCCATAATGGCAGCGTGGTCAGACACACCGGCAGTTACCTCGACGAAGAGGCTGAGCCGGTCGAATTTTCGATCAGTAATGACTGGAGCATCATAGATCATCATTTTGAGGAGAGCAGGCACTGAGAATGGTTAATTGTCAGAGTTGTGGCGCCGTTAACAATGAAGAATCACTGAGCTGTAACCGCACTCTGCTGGTGGTCTGCCCTCAGTGCACCTCGCGCAACCCGGTATCGGCAGCGGTATGCAACCAATGCGGGCGCATTCTTGAAGAGAAAAACGATCCGCGGATTCTTGAAAAGAAGCTTGGTGACCCGGTTGCCGAGATGTATGAGCCCCGCGTCAAAAATGCCTTTACCACCTTTTACCCTAAAGAAGCTTTTTTAAAGGTGATTCTCGGTGGCTTTTTCTTTGCGCTGGTCTATATCAGTCAGATTTTCAGCGGACACCCTTTTCTTTTACTTGCCTCAGGGCTGATAAGCGGCATTATGGCTCTCTGGGGTCTTGTAGAAATAACCTTCTGGGTTATCGAAGACAACGAGATAAATGAACCTGCTGGGCAAACCAGCAGCGAAACAGCTTTTCCGAAAGCCTATGCCCGCGGGCTCAACAATGCCCTTGAATCATTCGAAGACCTCGACCGCGAAATTTCAACCGCTGCAACCACAGAGCGCCCCGAAGAATCACTGCTGAGCAGTGAAGAAGCAGCCATGCTCAACAGCGATGTTCAGGCAACGCCCGCAGAAAAAACCAGGCCAGAGCCGGTTAAAAAATTTGAAACCCTTGCTGAGTTCCTCTCTGACGGCATCGAAAAAGAAATCGAAGGAATCAGAGAAAAGGTTTCGCGTTCACCCGACAACTACGCACTGCTGCTGCGACTGGCTCAGCTGCATGAAGAACGCGGTGAGATTTCTCTGGCGCTCGAAAATCTCGAAAAATGTCTGAAATTTGAACCTGACATTGCCGAAGTCTACCTCTATCACGGCGTTCTGTTGCGGCGCAACAATAACCCGGAGCAGGCAAAAAAGTCTTTTGAAAAAGCACTTGAACTGAACAGATTTCTGTCAAAAGCGTTCTATCAGCTTGGCATACTTGAACGCAGTCTCAACAACCTGCCGGAAGCCCGTAATCAGCTGCAGAAGTGCATTCAACTCTCACCTGATGACCCATACGCGCATTACCAGCTCGGTATGATCTATCGAGAACTTGGCGAAACAAGCCTGGCTCTGATGGAAATCCAGCGCGCCACTATTCTTCACCCGACAGATTCATACGGGCACAGCAAGCTCGGACAGCTCTATCAGCAGACGCGGCAATATGAGCAGGCGGTTTCTTCTTATTCTCAGGCGCTCAGTCTCAAGCCCGGCGACCCGTTCGTTCTTGAACGACTGGCTGAAGTTCTCGCCGCCAAAGAACTGTATGAAAAGTCAGCAGAACTCTTCCAGGAAGCACTGGCGCGCCAGTTTCACCCTTCTGTCGCCACCATGATCTCATTCGGCAAAGTGCTGCGCAAACTTGAAAATTTCGAAGAGCTCGAAAAGATCACCAATGAGGTTCTCAGACTAGAACCCGCCAACCATGAAGCCGGCTTTCTCAAGGCGATGGCGATGCTCAAACGGGGTCGCACCATCGAAGCTCTCGGCCTGCTTGAAAAGCTGGTCGAAAACCCTGCGGTCAGCTACGAAGCCTGGCTTGAACTCGGCAAACTCTATCAGGCTGACAACCACCCGGAAAAAGCGGTTTCGGCCTTTATCAGAGCCTCAACCTGCGCACCCGACCAGGCAGGCATCTGGAACAACATCGGCATACTTCTCTCAAATCAGAAAGCCTACGAAGAAGCTTTAAAAGCCTTCAGAAAAGCCGCCAGTTTCGATTATACCGACCAGCAGATTTCAAGCAATCTCAAGGCGGTTCAGAAAAAGCTTGAATCCAGCTGTAACCGCATCATCGAGGCCCGCCGCGAGTCTCTCGAAAAAAGCCCTGACGATCTTGAAGCTTATCTTGAGATGGGCAGAGCCTTTGAAGTGCTGCAGAGACCTGACGAAGCAATGATGACTTACCAGAGGCTCCTGTCGATCAAGCCTGACTACATACCAGGCTTGATGTGCTATGCAGAGCTGCTGCGCAATCGTGGCAAGCTTAAAATGGCCATGCGCTGCTACCGCGAAATCATCAAAATCGACCCTGAAAATGCCGACACCCATATGTTCATGGTTCAGGCCAACCTGAACCTGGGCTTTCTCAACGAGGCACTGCGACATGCGGTTATTGCCCAGAAAATTTCGCCCGATGACCCACGCGTCCATTTCCTGCTCGGCAAAATTTATTTTGCCAAGGGCCTCGCACCGAGAGCTCTCAAGGAATTCTCAATCGTGGCTTCTGCTTCAACTGATCCAGACATGATCAGCTGGGCAGAACTGATGCGCCGCCGCCTGGCAAGGACAAACTGACTGTGAAAAAATTCATTCCGCTGATTCTGTTTGCTTCTGTTTCTGCCTTTTCGCCCGCCAAAGTCTGTCTGGCCCAGGAATTTCAGACTCCAGGCTCCGAAGTATCCGTCAGAGACCTTCTTGAAGGGCACAAAAGGGCACCAAAATCCGACACCTATTATCTTATGGCTCTTTCAGAGGCACGAAAAGGCAATATTGAAGCCGCCGAAAAAGCTATCAGAACCGGGCTACAGATTAACCCCCGCAATACCAGGCTGATGAATCTTAAAGGTGCCCTTCTTACACGCCAGGGCAAGCTCACCGAAGCGAGAACGCTTTTTCTCACTGTTCTGCAACTGGACCCAGAAGACGACTACGCCAATACTTCGCTGCGATCGGTTGAACGAACACTGCAGCCCGCCCGCAAGATTCAGCCAATGATCAGCAAAAACCCGGCAGCTCCGGCGTCTGATGCCCCGACGGCACCGGTTCTCGTCAAACCGGTTCAGACAGAAGCAAAAGTTCTTGAAGCGACCTACTTTATCGAAATGAAAGCCAAGCAGCAGTGCTACCATGCAATGGCGCTGATCAAACGCGCTCAGGAAGCATTTGCCGCCGCTAATCCGAAACGCAAAGATGAATTCTCGACAACCAATCTCACCAAAGACGGTTTTATGACCTCTGTGCCGGTATGCCCGGCCGCTGGCGTCTACAGCTGGAAAAACAACGACGTCGAGTGCGAAAAACACGGTTCACTTTCTGCTCTTGGAGCTGAAGTTAACAATGTTTTCGGAGAATTCAACAACGGCATGCGCGCCAAATTAAGCCGCAACTATCTCGACGCCCTGCGATCTTTCGAGCAGGTCGTCGTACTCTATCCGCGCTGGGCCGAAGCACATTATCAGATGGCCGACACCCTGTTCCGCCTTGGCGAAACCGACCCGGCAATTGCATCACTGCGCAACTGTCTTAAGCATGAAAGCGATAACATCGATGCCCAGCTGCTGCTCGCAAACCTTTATTTCAAAAAGGGCCAGAAAGATGCGGCACTCGGTATTCTCGACAAAGTAAGCGGTGCCCACAAAGGCACGGTTTATGGTCTGGCAGCACGCAGTATTGCCGGCTCGATCAGATCTGGTCGAAATTACTATGAGATTTTTCCACCCAACTGACGCATGAAAAAACCTGTCAAAAGCCTCGCATTCATCTGCCACCCGGCCCGCGAATCGATTCCACCGCTGCTGAAATCGCTGGTCGAATGGTGCGAAGAAAATTCTATCCAGGTGCGCATGACTACACGCATGGCGCGAATCATCGAACGGCCTGAACTCGGTATGGCAACTCATGAAATGGCTGCTCATATCGACATGGTTATCGTTCTCGGCGGCGATGGCAGCATTCTCGAAGCAACAAGATCATTCGCGGCCGATGGCCTGCCAATCGCCGGGATAAACATGGGGCATCTCGGTTTTCTGACACTTGAAGAGCCGGGAAATGCGGTAGAGTTTCTCAAAAAAATCCGCGATGGCAAATTCCGCATCGAAAACCGCATGATGCTGAGTGCCACGGTCAGACGCAACGGTAAAAAGGTATTTTCCGGCATCGCTCTCAATGATGTTGTCATTCAGAAAGAGCCGATGCTGCGGGTTATCAACATCAATGTGTCAATTTCCGGCTGCGTCATCAATACCTACCACGGCGACGGCCTTATCTTTTCAACTCCCACAGGTTCAACCGCCTATTCGCTTTCTGCCGGCGGGCCAATCGTGCCACCATGGGTCAGCGTCATCATTCTGTGCCCGCTCAACTGCCACACCTTGAGCGCCAGACCAGTCATCACCTCAGACCAGGAAGTCCTGACTGCCAGAGTCGGCTGCATTCATTCAAAGGTAGACCTCGTTCTCGACGGCCAGGAAAGCTTTCGCCTCCAGGATGGCGATGAGATAGACATCTCAAGGGCCCAGGAACTGGCCCGCATCGTAGTTTTTCAATCACGCAATTTTTTCGAGGTCCTGCGCAAAAAAATGAAGTGGGGCTGATACAGGAGTTACAACTATGAATTACCGCCACAACATTTTCTTTCTTGTCTTTATCTTCATTTTTTCAGCCACTCTGGCTTTTGCTTTCGATGCAAATTTCAATTTCAGTTCGTCGCAGAATCCTGCAAAGCCTGGTGTCGTGACCGTTTCAGCAACCGTGTCGCCTGGGCACATGCTGTATCGCCACCAGATGTCATTTTCTGCATCAGCTGGCGAAATCTTCGTGACCTGGCCTGCCGTTGTCACCAAACCAGATCCGTTTGGCGAAGGCAACGTCGATATTTACCCCGAAGGCACACACCTGTTCGAGATTGCCTTTTCGGCCACGGCACCATTGGCACAAAGCACTCTGACGGTAAAATACCAGGGCTGCTCGGCACTTACCTGTTTTATGCCGACGCAGAAGAAATTTGAACTAACCTTTGCCCCGCCAGTTCATCCAACAGTTTCGGCTCCAGACCAGAATCAGAATTCTGCCTCGCCAGCTTCTACCGCAGCGTCAAATTCTCCGGCCGCGGCCTCGGAAAGCTCAAGCGCCGGTGACAAAGACATCAAGTCTGAAAATGCAGCATCTTCCAACCAGAACCGTGTATCTGCCGCGACCTCAGAAAGCCCACTCATCGGGACCACAGCAAATACTACAACCCAGACAACATCGGCCCCCGTGCAGGTAGAACTGTCACAGCAGGGTATCGTCGATTTCTCAGCCGCATTAGAAAAGCAGGGAATTCACTGGGTGCTTCTGCTCGCCTTTATTGGTGGCCTGCTCGTCAGCCTTACCCCATGCGTCTACCCGATGATTCCGATCACCCTGTCAATTATTGGTGGTCGCAACGAAAATGTCAGTTTCTACAAGGGTCTTGGCCTTTCGGCCACTTACGTTTCCGGGCTTTCGTTGACCTACGCACTGCTCGGCCTCGCTGCCGCCACCTTTGGTGCCCAGATTCGCGGCTTTATCCAGGGCCCGATGTTTCAGGGTCTGGTTGCAGTCATTTTCTTTCTGCTGGCCCTTTCAATGTTCGATCTGATAATGCTGCAGGCGCCGGCAGCACTGCGCAACCGTCTTGGCGGCATCAAAAAGACCGGTATTTTCGGCATTTTCGTCATGGGCATGGTATCGGGGCTGATGGCTTCACCCTGTGTTGCTGCCCCTCTGGCCGGCATTCTTGCCTTCATTGCCGCCACCGGCAGTCAGGCCCTCGGTTTTTTTATGCTGCTGCTCTTCGCCTGGGGTATGAGCGTGCCGCTGCTTCTGATCGGCGCATTTTCTGGCTCACTGAACGCCATGCCGAGGGCCGGCGAATGGATGAACCGGGTTAAAGAATTCTATGGTTTTCTGCTGCTCGCCGCAGCTCTTTATTTTGCCAAACCCATTATCGGAATCGCCTGGGCAGAGCTCGGCATCGCCGCCCTGCTCGCATCTTTTGCGGCATTTCTCGGCATCTTTAACAATATTCCCGAAGATGCCGGGTTGCAGCCAAGGGTGTTTAAATCTTTTGGTGTCGTCGCCATTGCCGTTGCCTGTGCCTTTGCCATCAGTGCCGCATCGCAGTGGGGCTGCCTGTGTCTGCCAAAATCAGCCGCCGAAAAGCAGGAAAACAAAGCTGAAACCTTCTGGCAGCATGACCTGCAGGCGGCGCTTAAAGAAGCCGCCGCCACCGGTAAACCGCTGTTTCTCGACTTTCGTG
>CAZFUG010000009.1:34896-46300 GCA_964522035.1 uncultured bacterium | reverse complement strand
CGTTTATTACCGTTGTCAGTCGACATGGCGGCAAAAATGAACGGAACATTGCGGCGCACATAGACACCTTTGAGGTTCTTTTCTTCACCACCGACGACGTTTACGTGGTTGCGGTATTCGGTCTGATCGATTTTAGAAGTCAGAACACCGCTTTCGAACTTGGGGGCGCCGCGTTCGTTAAAGAGTGTGCCGGCAATCGAGAGGCGGGCGGTTTTTTCCCAGGGGATGCGGTTGCGTTCGTCTTCCTGGCCTTCATCGATAAAAAGATAGCTGGCTGCTTCGAAATCCTGGGTTTTAGTTGAAAACGGGCGGCCTTTGTTTTCGACAATTTTACTGGCCATGGTGGCTCTGAGTTCTTCTTCGGTGGCAGCCATATCGACGCTGCCAGCGCCTTCCTGGAAAGCGACCCAGACGTCGGGAGAGGTGCAGTCATGCACTTCGATGCCAACGCGCTGCTGGGCGGTTACGGTCTTACTGTCGCCTGCGGCACCGTCTTCACCGGTTTTGCCGGTCTCGCCGCTGCCGCTGCCAGAGGAACCGCTGCCGCCTGAGTCGCCGGTGCCACCGGTGGTGGTGTCTTCTGCGCCACCTGAGCTGGCAACCTGTCTGGCGCCGCCATTATGCACCTGATAATAACCGGGCTCGGTAATATTACACGGATTAGTGGCCTTGTTGGTGTTATCACTGGTTTCAGTCTGCATGTTGCCGCCGTCATCTTCTTTTTTTATTTCCCAGGTGATGTTTGGTTCACTGGTGAATTTGGCCGCTTCGGCAATAGCTGCGGCATCGATATTATACAGATTGGAGTTTTCCTGCATCAGAACGCCAACGTCTTCAAGCCACTGCAGATCGCCCTCTTCGGCTTCCTTGCCGCGAAAGTTTGTGGGCAGGGTGACCGGGCTGTCTTTGACGCCAAGCGTCATATCAGTGCTGTCAGGAATCTTAACCTCTTCGGTAGCCGAAGCGGTTTCCTGGGCATTAACCGGGCAAGCGGTAAGCATGGCGCAAAATGCCGCGATAAGAAGACCATATCTGTTCATGAATTTCATACACTCTCCTCCGTTTTCTTAACACCTGAGACAGGAGTTAACTCCTGCCCGGCAAAACTGACGTTATATACTTTAAAAATTCTACCCTGTAATTTCTGTTTACTCCAATAAACTTACGATTACAACCCCGGAGAAGTTACGATTTATTTATTTCTGCTGCAGACGCTATCAAATACCGAGCTTCAAGATCGGCCACAGGCTTGAGGAACAAACATCTCGCATGATCACTATGTCTGAAAATCGTCTTAAAAGGCCCCAGCTGTCAATCAGACAGCTCAGTAAACGGTATATCCAGCAGCGGAAACTGCCGCCAGACTTTGTAATCAAAATGCCACCATTCGCTGGCAAGAATTTTGAAACCGTTGCCGGTCATGACTTTCTGCAGGGTTTCAAGGTTTTTGCGTATTGCATCAGGAAGTTTCTGCCCGACCGCCCGGGCTTTCGGACCAAATTCGTCGTATAAACTCGGCATTTCTACCGGTTTCAGGTCGGACGTCAAAAGCGTAACATCGACCGAAGCCCCGCGATTGTGCTTTGAACCGAGTTTTGGTGACGCAACGAAGTTTGCGTCAGGCTTTATAGACCAGAGAATCGACTGTACCGAGAGCGGCCGGTAGGCATCAAGAACCTTGAGCCGGTAACCAAGCTTCGCCAGCTCTTCGGCAGCACTGGCAAGTGCCCGGGCCGCCGGTTCGACCAGAAAAGCTTCGTTGGCCTGATAAAGCTTACGGCCGGTAAAATTGTTTTCGCCGGCATAGGGCATATCAACGACGATTTCAGGATCGAGACTTCTGATATTGACCAGGCCGGCCCTGCCATGGCATCGCAGGCTCAGCAGAGCCACAGCCGAGAAAACGAGAATCGCCAGCATTTTTTCCCCGCGACGGAATTTCATGATACCGGTATTTTACTCTGTCGTTTGAGACTCTGTCATGAAAAAAACGTGGGCGTTAGTTTTATCTGGCCGAGAATCAGCCATCTTCACGTACGCCAGGAAAATCTTCAGAAAAAGCCGGCCAACTGTTTTAGCCGACACTGTTCTGTTTACTGTCTGCTTTTACAGGCAAGATGGCGAGCGATTCGATGAGTATTCGGTGTCGTTTTTGGCGTCGTAGGCTGAGAGGCGGCCGTAGTAGAAGGCGCCGGTGTCGACGTAAACGATCTGTTCGGTTTTTTCAATGGTCTGGTTGGGGGTGTGGCCCACTATCAGGCGTTTGCCGAAATAGCCATAATTGTTTTCGGTGCGGTCCCAGAGAAGAACCCTTTCCGGCTGCTTTTCGAGAAGGATGTTCGGGTAAGCGCCCGCATGAACGAATACCCATTGATCTTCGATATAAAGCGGCAGAGACTGACAGAAAAGCACCAGGTCGCTTCTGAAAGCCAGATCGGAAATCGAATAGAGCCGGCTGCCGTTGTGCTTCCACAGCCAGTGAGATTCTTCGGAATTGGCATCAGTGATAGAATTGATGGCCATCTGCTCGTGGTTTCCACGCAGCAGGGCGATTTTGCCGGGGTTGGCGTTATGCAGATCGATCAGATAATTGAGGGTGGCAATTTCTTCTTCGGCCGATTTACCGCGGTCAATATAGTCGCCCAGAAAAACCAGGACATCTGAATCCGGGTCGAATTTGATCTGGTTTTCGACCAGGTCGCGAAGCAGATCGAACTGACCATGAACATCGCCGACGGCAATAACACGCTTTGCCACGGCAAAATCGGGTCTGACCGGGTCATTCAGTTTTTTCAGCATCGCCTGATTCATATTTTTCTTCTTTTATATTACCTCTCAAAATAACCTTTGTGAAGAAACAGGTGTCTGGGACCGGACTGCCCAGCTAAGACATCACAACAAACAGGGGGGCAGACCCGTGCCGGGTTAAGGCACCCGCTTTTTGCTTTCTGATCTGCCGGAAACCGCACTGCTCAGAATAGAAGCCCTCGGGAATCACCAAACAACAACAATCAGGTCCTCGGTTCTATAGCGACCCTTGCTAGTGGACAACAGATTTATACGGTGCTATATCGTGCAAGACCCCGCTTAAAAGCGGGGTTTCTTGTTTTTCCCGGTGCTATGACTTCCGATGTTGTACGACCGAATCATAAAGTCTTAGTGACAAAATAGGTACAATGTTTAAAAGTCATACCAAGGAGGTATAATTTTGTCACTACAAAATGTCGAAAACCGCTCTCAGAAAGTAACTCGCAAGTTGACCAACGACCGTATCGCCAGGTTGAAAGTCGGAAACCTTGATCCTGCAACGAAACAGATCGTTAGCGACAACCAGAAAATTTTTGGCGGGGCAGGTCTCTTTGTTCAGGTATCAAAGACTGGCAGAAAAGTTTTCAGATACAAATACTACGTCCCCGGAAAGCATGAGAAGTGTCGATACACCGCAAAGGTTGTCACCATAGGGGACTTCGATCCACACGGCGATGGCAGGGTTTCTTTTACTCTGGAGCAGGCTGAAGCAAAATATCGAATGGCCATGGCTGCCTATAAAAACGAGAAGATCGATCCTCAGGAAATCAGAAATGAAGAGATACTTCAGAATGCCGCGGAGTCTGAAAGAAAGAATCGGACCTTTAAAGTCTGCGCAGAAGATTGGCTTAAAAAGCAGATCTTTACCGCTGCCCATCTTGAGAAGGTTGTTGCCAGGCTGGTTAAAGACTGTTATCCGATAATTGGCGAAACTCCCGTCGATGAGGTTTCGCGCCAGCAGATCCAGAAAATTATTGATGTAATAGTGGATCGTGGCGCTGTTGACACAGCCAGAAGAGTTGTTTCATGGCTTGCCGAAATTTTCGATGAAGCGCTGTTCAATGGTTTTGTCGCAGCTGACCCGACGGCCGGCATCAAAAAGAGGTTGCCAAAGGTCAGTCGTGGCAAATTCAAAGCCGTCACAGATACCGAAAAGTTCAGAGACGTATTGAATTTGATAGAAACGATTCCAGCCGGCGTTTTTGTAAAAACTGCTTTGAGACTGCTTCCGCATGTATTCGTCAGGCAAATGGAGCTTCGGCACGCAAAATGGAAAGACATTGACCTTGACGCAGGCATCTGGAAGCTTTGCAAAGCAAAGAAAAGGGGAAGGTCAATTGCTGACAACGATATCGAGGCTCAGGCAAAAGACTATATTGTTCCTTTGAGCAGGCAGGTTGTTGCTATGCTGAGAGACTTGAAACCATATACAACCGGCAGCGAATTCGTCTTTCCTGGCAATGACAGCCTTGGACGCCCCATTTCAAATATGACTCTGGGTCGCGCATTCAAGAGGGCGGGTGTAACTGAGACAACGCCTCATGGCTTTCGAAGTACTTTCAAGACGCTGGCCACAGAACTGTTCGATATTGAACAGTCTGTGACTGAGCACATGCTGAGTCATTCTGCGACTACAGATAAATATGGATATTTTCGTGCTTCATTTCTGCCACAAAGGCGGGCTTTGGCGCAGATATGGAGTGATTATATCGACCAGTTGCGGACTGGCAAACCAGACATATGTGGGCTCAAGAACAGTTACCAGCAATTGGTTTCCGTGTATAAAGGCAATGCATGAAAAACCCTGTAATTTGCGTAAGATCTGTAAGACGCAGTATCGAAGCGGGGAAAGAAGATTACACAGAATGTATTTTTAATGTTAGATACGTAAGAAGGGCCAGGAATCTCTTCCTGGCCCTTTGTGATTATAGGGTTGACGCGAGAAACCTTAATATCTCATCCATTATTGGTTGCGCTGAATGGATATTTTCTCTGAGCTTGGCCCTTTCCTCTTCATATCTTCTCGACAGAATTTTCACCAGCGGGATTGCCCCTGGAACTTGTTGAGAAACTCTTGGACTGTGATTCCTGAATATTTCGATAACTTCAGGGCTCATAGAGTGTTCGATCGCCAGCGTTGCAGGACTGTACCCGAACTTGTCGACCTTATACGGGTCAGCGCCAATGTTAATCAAGGTGTATATAACTTGGGAATCTCGGCTGCACATGGCTGCATAGTGAAGTGCGGTTCTCCCATTACCATCGATAAGTGTTAGAAGATCGTTAATAAGCGTTTTCTTTAGAGGTTTCATAATATTCCTTTCATATTTCGTCGCTGAAGATTCGTGAAGAAAGCACGTAGAAGCGCTGGGTTGATCGTGTGTCTCGAACATAAATCGGCGTTGTTGGTGAATCCTTGATTATCTGGAGCCACCCAGCTTCTTTTAGCGCGCTGATAGCGAAACGGAAATCAAGGCCCTTGCAGAGTTCGTTTTTGAACGCTTCTGTCGCGATAAGGTAGCATTTTGACTCGCCAACGATCTTCGTATATCCGATCTTATTTGGCATTCTGTCCTGTTCGGGATTGTCGATGGGCTTGAAGCGGCTGCTATGGTGCAGTTCCATAAAGCTGCGAACCTGTTGCAGGACTTGCTTCTTCTCTTTGTTGTCTTTGCCGAAATCGTTCAGCCACAGCTGAAAACATTTTCTGCATTGTAATTGTGCTTCACCTTCATTCCAGCCGGTAAGGCCGGCCTTTGTTGCCAATTCGCCCGCAGCGGCGACAATCGCAAACTTTTCTGCGACCCTGCCGATCTGACTGGGCAAATTTTCTCCCAGACTTCGTGAGAATTCGGCCTTGATTTTATTGATGGCATCTTTGAAGTGAATCCGATGTTCTACCAGAAGCTCAAGCCAGGCTTGGCCAATACTCCCGTAGAACTTCATCGAATTTTCTGTTAGAGCTTCTGCAAAGGCTTTTTCAGTGCCAAAGTTGTGAATATTATTGAATATCCCATCCAGGGGGACGGGGAGTTCAATAAATCTTACAGCCTGGCCGGCAGTAGCCTTTTCGTTGGCTTTTTTCATGACGCTTTCCAGGCTTAATTCACCAGTCGAAAGATAGAAAAGAACCCATGATGCTGTGGGGAGATTATTTTGCCCTGATTTCTGAGCACGGGTTTTCCCTGTGCCATTGCCAAGCAGGTATGAGGCTTTCCCTGCTTTATCGGCATCGATCTGCTGAAGTTCATCAAGAAGCAGGGGCAGGTGGTTATGATTTCTGGCGAGTACTTCCAGTCCGTTATCCGTGGTTCGCCACCGGTGAAGATTTTTTTGTGGGTTGCCATACATTGATGCGCATACTGTCAGAATGGTGGTCTTCCCCTTGCTGGAGGTTCCGTAAATGTGGAATCCACATGAAGAATTGTGTTCGATAATGTCGAGAACCGGTGCTGCGAAACACGCAGAAATCAGAAAGACCATCAGTGGATTATTAACTGCCCGTTTCCCGATCTGCTTGATCCATTCTTCTTTCGTTCCTGATGTTGAGCAGTCGAATTTATGTACAGAATCATTGCTGAGTATTACCCTTTCATCAGGGTTGCCGATAATTTTGTCGCCCAGAACAAAGGCACCGGAATGAAATCCACCATGGTAGACAAGTCTTATTTTCTCGTCTCGTGGATTCTCAATGAGGAACTTTATAAAAAGCGAAGGGGCTCTGTCGTCAGAGCCAAAAATCATCCCGTGGTGGAGCAGTTTACTTGCGATCAGATTTTTAGAAATGAATTCCGCATTCAGCAGGATCAGAATGTGCTCGCGATTGTCCTGGTCCCACATTCTCAGAGCATGACTCCATGAGACGCCTTGCGGGTCTCTGGCATACCCTATCAGCTGATGCTTTGTTGCTGTGACGAGTATCGGTTCCAGTTCCCGCCCGGTTTTTTTGTCAAATCCGCAGTAAGTTAAGACATTGCCCTTCTGGTAGAAATTTCCCTCCGCAGAGGGAAATACTTTTACTTCCGGGTCTAGCTCTTTCAGGCTTTTAATTATTTCAGTCATGGTTATCACCTCCGATTGATCTGGGTATGCTTATGCCGTAATTCCAGCCGCTTTCAAAGGTTCTGCTGGCTTCTTCATGTGATTTGGCAGACCCTCCACGCTCAATATATGTCTCGATTAGCAGTTTCTTAACGGCTTCCTTGGGAAATAGTCCGAGATGAAAATACATGGCAACCTTCATTGCCGCCGTATTCAAGGCTTTGTTGCCCTCGCCTCTCGGCGCAGTTTCAACGCGACTAAGCTCGCCATTGATAACTTTCAGAATATATCTTTCCTGCTGTTTCCCGCTCATTTTGGTGCTTTGGCCAACTGCTGGCTGCTGGAATTGCTGGTGCGGCTGACTTTCGGTCTTGATTTCGAAGGGTTCAGCTGCAGGGTTAAAATATGCTTCAGGGTCACTGCTGACAAAGCAAAGCCGGCAGATGTCTTTGCCAGAATGATCAGTTTTGATTTCATACCTGGCTTCGACATGGCTGTTGACAGTGTCATAGGCAACCTTGTAGGTCAGATCGTCTGTGAACTGGGCGACAAATACACACTTCAGTCCCCTGCCGGATGGTGACACAAAAGAAAACAGAAGGTGCGGGTCCCGGATCATTTTTGCTCTGATTTTGTTGAGCTGGACGGTATCGTCTATATGATCTATATCGATAACCACAAACCCAGTTGGTTGAATCAGACCAGATTTTGATCTGTGAGCGAATCGGCCAGCAAATGTGGTCGCCGGCAGTCTTTTCTTATTCTCGCTGTAGCCGTTCTCATTCATACTGCGCAATTGCTTGATACTGGTGTTGAATGTGCCATTTATGATGAGTTTGCAAAAAATGTCCAGATTCATCGGGCAGAACGGCTGCCGGGAGCAAGCATTCTCGAAGAGCGAAAACGTTCTCTTTCCGTAGGGGACAGTATAATAAAGTAAAGGCTGGACTGACTGGTCAGGTAATTTTGCCGGGTTATCGCCCGGTTTTTTGTTTTCCATGTTATTTTCCCCCTGATATTCTTCTTATCAATGTTGCGATATCCGATATCCGCCAGAAAGAACACCCCCCATTCTTAATGGGCGCAGGGAAGTCACCTTCTCGGATGCGCTGATAAAAAGTTGATTTGGATACCGGCAGAATTTCTAACACCTGCCAGAGCCTCAACAGGCCATTTTCATTGTCTCTCTGGACGGAGAGACCGGAATGATTTAGAATAGGTGATGGCATGAATTGCCTCCTGTAAAACGTTAAATTTTGGCTTTCGCCGGTCATTCTACCGATGGCAATTAAACTTCCTCGCACGCCTTTGACTTGGGACGATCTGGTTCGGTCAACGAAGTTCTACCTGTAAAAGTGTGATTGTGTTGAACGCCTTGATTGATGGGGGTTGCCGCGTGTTTTGTCAGGCAAGTCTTTGATTTGCGTTTCGGTTTTCTGTATCGTCTAAGATGATGAATTCGAGCAGATTCTCGTTTGGTTCAATTCAGAATCTCTTGAGATGGCTGCGCTTCTAGCAGATTTGCAAAATCGCTATCGTGCGTTTCCATTGACAGCACTATGTTTGGCATCCAAACACAGATATTTCTATTTTTGATAAAGGTTGATAGCGCTACGTCATAAATCTTTTTAAAACTCAACCGGCTGAAAATACTTTGGACAGGCGTTTTATATCAAGGTTAAAGATATTTTTGGAGAGCCGGTTATCAAATGAGCTTTTTCCTTCTATTTAAATGCTGTAGTATGCAGTTAATCAAAATCTGTGAGTGTTTCATTGAATTACAGGAGAGCAGTAATGGAACTGAGAGAAATCCGGGAAATCTGTCGCGAAATTGCAGAATTGATCGAGGAAAGTGGCAAGGGGCTTATCTATCGAGATTACGGAACCTTTCTCTCCTTGTTCGGCATGACCTATCGAAAGCCCAAAATCATCAAGAAAATTGATCGGCAATTGACAAACCTTGGGATCACTTTCTGGATTGGTCGTGAGCAGCTCCGTTCCGTTGCCGAATGCGAGCACGGCCAAAGAATCACTCTCCGGATGTTGGATCGGGCAGAGGAATGTGAAGATATCACTGAAATCCCTCAGACCAGGGACAATGGAAAGAAGACTGTTGGCAACAAGAATGCTGGAAAGATAATTATTGAAAAGGATGAAAGCGGCCTGGAATTCTTCAAACACCAGAAGGAAGCGATCGAGAATCTCCAGACAAAAATAAACAAGTCTGGGAAGGTGCCTTATGAAGGCTTGCTTGTTCTTCCGACCGGCGGAGGGAAAACACTGACCGCGGCTTATTGGTTGGCCAGAGAATTTCTTGGCAGGGGCAAGAAAGTCTTATGGATAGCGCACCGACATGAGCTTCTCGAACAGGCAGCGGCAACATTCCACGGGAGACTTGCCTTCAAGGATGTTTTCAACGAGATCAACTCATTCAATTATCGACTGGTATCGGGTATTCATGATAAGCCGGTCGATATCAAACCCACCGACGACATTATCATTTCAAGCAAAGATAGCTTGAATGCTGGTTTTGATCATCTTGCCAGAAACTGGCTGAAAGATACGCGGGAACTCTTTCTGGTTATCGACGAGGCCCATCACGCAACTGCCAAGACCTATCGTCGATTGATTAACGCCATAAAGGCCGAGGTCGATGTATTTCGAATGATCGGTTTAACTGCCACTCCATTCCGGACTGCGATCAAAGAGGAAGGTTTGTTGGCCAGGGTTTTTCCGGACGATATCGTTTATAAGATCGATATGCGGACCCTGATCAAACAGGGAATTCTTTCTCAGCCAATCTTCGAAAATGTTGATACGGATTGTGACATGACCCAATGGCTGAGCCAAAAGGAACTTGAGGATCTCAATTACTACGATATTGAAGCCATTGGAAAGAAAACTGCTAAAAATATTGCCGAAAATGATGATAGAAACTGGAAGATTGTAGAGAGATATACCAAGAATAAGGCCAAATATCGCCAAACTCTGGTTTTTGCGATGAACCAGGATAACGCCATTGCCTTGAACAAGCTTTTCGAAAAAGCACAGGTCAGGTCGGCTTATGTTATTTCCTCTATCAAAGACGCTGTTACCGGCGTGACCATTTCCAGTAAAGAAAATAAGGAAAAAATAGATCGCTTTCGTAAGGGCGATCTTGAAGTTCTTATCAACGTAAATATTCTGACTGAAGGAACTGACCTGCCGAATGTTCAGAGTGTATTTCTGGCGAGACCCACCGTTTCGTCAGTACTTATGACGCAGATGCTTGGAAGAGGGCTGCGGGGTCCCGAAGTCGGGGGGACCAAAGAAGCCTACATCGTGAGTTTTATCGATAAATGGAACGATCTGGTTAACTGGGTCAATCCAGAACGTCTGGTCATTCAGGAAAATGCAACTTTTGATGACGATCAACCTGAGACTCGAAAGCAGATAATCAGGCTTGTGGCGATTGAAAAAATCGAAGAATTTGCAATCCTGACAGACAAAATCATCAATAATGCACGCAAAGAGCAGCTTGAAAAGCTAAATTTCATAGAACGAATCCCCGTGGGTCTTTATCATTTTTCGTTTACCAACCAAGATCGTCAGGTCGGGGAGCGTGAAAAAAATTGCGAAATTCTTGTGTATGACAACCTTCGTCAATCCTATGAAGATTTCGTTAATGCTCTTCCGTCTATTTTCAGCAAAAATGGGCTCATGGAAGTCGAAATGCTATCGGACGAAAAACTGAATGAATTAGCTGAATTCGTAGAAACCGAGTTCTTTTCTGGATGTTCCCGATGTCCCGCTTATTTTGTCCAGGATATAAGAGACGTTCTTCAGTATTTTGCCGAAAAAGAGGTTGCCCCCAGATTCATTGAGCTGAAAGATCGGGCAAAATACGATATCACCCGGGTTGCTGCCGAGATATTGAAGAAAAATCTGGGGAGAAAAGATGAGGAAGAATATAAGAATAGCCTGTGGGAAAGCCACGAAGTGGAGTGGCAGGCCTTTTTCGGGTATGACAAAAAGTATTTTCTGGCCGAGATCGATCTCGCCATCAGAAAACTCACCAATCCAAATCTTTATGAACGCCATTCAGTGATACCACAGAATGTTCAGGAACAACGCAAGCTTGAAGATATGTCTATGGCTGAGATTCGCGAACACAGCGAGGAATACTGGAAGTGGTTGAGCGACCAGGTTTATGCACGTCACCGGGATTCTGACGGTTTTTATACAAGCGCCACCAAAGACCATAAGAGCAAAAACAAGCTTGATTTCCAGATAGACCACATCAAACCCCGGCATAACGGTGGCAAAACCACCCTGGATAATTTGCAACTTCTTACCCGCAGAGAAAACGCCATCAAGGGGAGAAACTGAAGAAACCCGGGTTTTGTGAGCCCAGCGGTCAAACGTTAAGCAGTTAAATTATCAGGAGAGTTCAAGTTTTTTCTAGGTTGGACCCGTATCAACAACAAAGGACCTCCGGATATATCCTTACTTTCCGGCATTTTTCTTAGCCGCGTACTGAGTAGCCTTTTCGTAGGCGCCGATATCGTAAAAAGTT
>CAZFUG010000009.1:0-34886 GCA_964522035.1 uncultured bacterium | reverse complement strand
CCACCTCGCTGTGGCCAATGTGATGTTTGACAATGTATCTATTACCGCCAGATTTTCCTTTGTCGAAATCCGGTGTAATAATTTCCAATTGCTTTACCAGCTTGGACTGATCAAATTGCTGTTCTGTCTGGCTCAACTGCTCAATATCTTGCGTGTATGCCAGAAGATTGCGGGAGGCGGTAAGAACATTGACCAACTTCCTTTCCACATCAGTCTTGGGCATACTACCGTAAATCAGCAAAATAGATCTTGCTCTTGTCATAGCCACATATAAAGCTGCACCTCTTATAACTGAGCTTTTGGTCTCCGTCTTATCTTTAGATGAGATACAGAACCTGTTTACAAAGGCGATTATGATAATTTCAGCATCATAACCCTTAAAAGAATGGGCCGTTGTTACCAGAACAGTGTCATTATTTCTTTGCAACTCTTCACCTGTTTGAAAAGAAATATCGGCGCCCAGCCTTCTAATTTTTTGTTTCAGCTCTTTTTCAAGCCTGTCACAATCAAACTTTTTCAGCGCAACAATACAGATGTCGCCAGGCTTTACTTTTTCATCTCGGATCAAATGCTCCAAATGACTCCCAATCTTAATAATTTCGTCTTCGTCAGAGTGACAAATTTTTATATCAGGTGGGAGTCCATTATTCTGATTGAAGTTTACCTGCCGCCATTGCTGGCCGTTTCTAATAATTGGTTCAATAAGTTTCAATTTTACGAGCTCGCGGTAGTCATGATCAGTATCAGGCGACTGGAAATTGTACAGACAATTTATGGCATACTCAGATATTTGTCTGGTAGACCTGAAGCTTTCTTTCATTATTGTTGAACGCCCGGTCAAAGAAATACCCAACTCCGACCATTTCGGTGTTTTTCTGTCATAGAGGTTCTGGGCATTGTCATAAAAAATATGAATTGCTCGACTGTTAGAATCTTTCTTATCCGACTTTTCGATCAGATTAAAAAGCAGTTTCAAAGTATTCGGGCCCATATCCTGAGCTTCATCAAGAAACATTGCATTACATATAGTTGGAATAATTCTGACCGTAAAATGCTCCAGATATGCACAAGCGGCCTCGTCATATTCATATTTATGGGTATACGGTTTCCCAATAGTAGCTAATAGTGCTTCCAGAAGGTGTTTGATGTGTCTGTATACGACAATGTTTCGCGGAAATGGTTGCCCGGGATATTGATCGGCCCAGGCGCGGGAAACGTTCTTTTCCAGAAGTGGCTGTAAACTATGATTTCCGTATACCACAAAGATTCTGGAGTCCGGTTCTGATTCTAGTCTTTTAATATCTTTCACCAGCCAGTTTGCGAGAACATAGGTCTTGCCGCTGCCGGCCACACCCCTCACCAATCTCGGTTTCCCATCAGGCTCGGAATTACAAAGCCTTCGTTGCTCATAGCTCATTACCGGTCTGAGAGACCGCATTCTCGCCAATTGCCCGCCTAGACATGTTTCATCAGGATATACTTCGTTGTCATCAGTCCACCGGACCGCTGGATCAATTTTTGTAAATTCCGCCGTTGAACCTCTGAGACGCAGAAACATTGGCTTTAATAACTTTGCCAGTGGTTGCATAAATGACTGTGACATCTCTGCTCGACTGGCGAGAACCATTGCAAAATGCTTGCCGCGACTTATTCCAACATTTATAAGTCTTTTCCATTCTGAGGTATCCCACGCTCGGCTACCTGCGAATACAGTGTCGAGAATAACGATATCAGCTTCAGTTCCTTGGAAAGAGTGAATGGTTGCGGCAGTCCAGTTTTCAAGTCCGAGCTCTTTCAGAACTTTTGTTATCTCTACAGCCTGGGCTTTAAATGGCGTAACAAAAATGCCACTCAAAGTTTTCATGGCTGGTTCTAGAAAAAATCTTTTCAGAATTTTTTCAGTTACAGGCCTTTTCCAGCTCTTTTCACCAGCTCCTCTTTCATGGCCAATCTGGGAATTGGTTTCTTCGCGATCAAGAACGTGCCATACAGCTCTGGGGCAACCCTGCAAAAGTTGCGGCACAAAAAAAGCCCTCTTCATTACGTCTGGCCCATTTACCAGACTGTCATCATACTGAAAGCCTGAAACGACTTTGCTGATTTCAGGGTGCATTCTGTGCTGTTCATTAAGCAATAACAGATTATCTGAAAGATTTTTAGTTGATTGTAAATGGCTCAAACAACTGCAAGCCAGCCATTTTGCCTGTTCTGGGGGTATAGAACAAGCAGCTTTGCTTATCGGGGCAAGCTGACGCGGGTCACCAACCCAAACAACTCTAACGGCACCCAAAAGTGATAATGCAGCTCCCGCAGCTCTTGAAATAAGACCCGCTTCATCTATGATAATGGTTGAAAAAGGGCTGGTGCCAGATCTTGTGTATTCCTTGACCTGGTTTGAGCACAGTAATTCCATTGCTTTGAAAGCAGTAGATACTATTACCTTCGCATCCGCAGACATAAACTGCTCGATGGCGCGGTTAATCATTAACGCCTTAACTTCCTTTAACTGTTGCTGGACCGCGGCTCTCTCGTCTGAATTTTTACAGAGATTGAGTTTGATTTGCAATGATTCGATCTGCCGCAATAGAGATGTTTCCGTTCCCTTCAGCAGGCCGAGAAGCCCCCTGGTTTCATATTCAGAATAACCGGCCCCCTTTCCGATGCGCAGAACTGCGCCCGAAGAAAGAAAATCATTGTGCTGGTCTTTAAGGAATTCACCGATTTTCAGTGCAACTTCGTCTGTTGCTTTGTTCGTGGTCGAGACGATAAGTATTCTTTCTTCTGGGTCATTAAAAACACTGGCAACTTGACGGCCAACCGTTGTTGTTTTCCCTGTCCCGGGAGGTCCCCAGAGAACGCTCCATGTTCGCCGCCACATATTTTCCAGAAGATTGATAGAATGTTTCGATTGTTTCGCACACCCAGCAGGTATTGTGCTACCAGAGCATGCGGCAAGTCTCGAAGCCAAAGTCTCGTTTAGAAACGAGAAATCCCTTTTGTTGTAGATCTGATCCAGGCATCGTAAAAATTCGAAAGGTTTGATATAAAAACTGCCAGTTGATGGCTTTTTGGATAGATTGCCCACAGAAATGTAAATAAATCCATTTTCGTTGTCTAATTCAATGACTTCCCCGGCCCAAAGCAAACCATCGCTATCAGAAGCTGTCTTAGCATTTTCAGAATATGTTTCCAGTAGATACGGATCGCTCAATGTCTCATATTTGGCAGGTTTAAAAGCCAGTCCACCCTCCCACGACCATCCCAGGTCAATGTTTGAGGTTATTTCGAGCTTGAAAACATTCGCGCCGAGTTTTTCCGACTGACTGACGCTGAGACATCGCATTTGTTTCCATTTGACTGAGCTCGAATACTCAGAGCGGACTGCCTTGGCAGCGTTGAAGTAGTTTTCCTGTGAGCCTTTCTCCAAACTTAATGAAAATGCGAATCTATTCTGTGTAACTAAGCCCGGGGTAAACTTCAGGGGATGTGCTTGTTTGGTTGTTACACCTGAATCTGTAGCAGTGTGGCGCAGACTCAATGCTCCAGAATGTATTTTCCTTATATGTCTTTCAAGGTTTTTGGGATTTACTGGCGACAAACAATAAGGGCACTTGCCGGTTGTCTGATTGGTTTTAGGAATTGCAGCAGGAATAACAGCCATTGGCGAGGTTTTTAATGGTCGATTTTGTGACTTGCCAGACGGTTTGTATTGCCTGTTAATCTCCCTGACTGGTATTTCTCCGTGATCTTGTCGTATATGTAAGAGAATTCCTGTCGAGGAGTGCTTTTGATGACAACGGAGGCATTGGGCCTCATATCTGTCAATTATTCTATAATTCGGCCCGCGCCCGGTTTTGAGCTTACCTGACGGTTCTTCAGGTGCATCACTCTTAATAATGACCCTGCCCGAACTCGGTTTTTTAAGAACTTTCATCTTCCAAAGATCTCCATCTGATCGGCGCCATAAAGAGCTGCACCAATCGGCATTGTATCCTCAGCACTTTATCTTGTGTCCTCAGACTAGCAGAAGACCTGCTGGGGGGCAAGAATTAGTCGAAAAGATCTATTGTCATTCGTGTGTGTGTCTTCGTTGATAATCAAGTAATTTCATGAATCGACTGTCTTTTTTTAGACTGGGCATTTTGGATCGCATGGCGTCAAGACAAAGTGCCAGCTCGGATGCTTGGCATTGAGTTGTTTCACCAATTAACCGGGTTAAAAAATCTAAGGCCTCATCTGGAAATTGCTCACTTAAGCCAGCTTCTTGAAGGCGGGTTACTATAAACCCCATGTATTCAACGGTTTGCAGCCAGCCCTTAACTAATTCAAGGGCTTCAGGGAAGTTTTCGCGCGCAGCGACGCAAAGCAGGGCGAGGTCTTCCGAAGTGCCTGAAGAAATTACCGTTCGGGTTTTGGGCCACATTGATTTGAAGCATGTTTTAACCCGATTCTGAAAGTAGCTTTGGCGTTGCTCTCCAGAAGCTTCAAGCGCGCTGGTCATAGTTTGAACAAGGATTCTTATTCCAGCCTCTGGCATATTCTCAGCTGCCAAACTCAAATTTTTTAGAGTAAAAGCTTTGCATCGAGACATTGCTGCAAATGTTAGGAGCGCCGCATATTGCTCAGCATGTTGACCGAGTTGCATGTAGTGTTTTGCCGTAGCAAGGAATGGTTGTTTTAACTTTGCCATCAATGACTCAAGAAGTTTAGGGGCTCGAAGAAAACCTATCCACGCGTAACGTGCCTCTGATCTTGAGCAATTCCAGTCGAATCGGGGGAGTAGATTTTCCGAGGTCCAAGCTTCATCAACTTGAAACAGGGTGGTCAGATGAGAAGCAAAAAGAATTCTGGAATAGCGAAAAATTTTGATATTTGTGTCGCAAAGAGTCGTAAATATTGGCTTGATTTCATCCGGCAGGCCTTGCCCCTTTTCCAATGGTTGTCGATACCACCAGCGCAACAAAGCCTCAGTGATATACCCTACTGGGTGGTTAATGGCACTAAAGACCGGATCATCATCATTGTGGTCTTCTTCAGAATAATCCAAATCAAGAATTCGCTTGCCCAGAATGAAAAACAGAGATTCAGAACCATTAAATGTTTTGGCCTGAGCCTGCAGCCACCAAGCAAGACTGTGTCTGATCGAACTAATTAAGCTAACTGGAGCATTAACAAGAATTTTTGCCATATAGCGCCAGGAACGTTTAAGATGCTTATCTTCAGCCCAGACTTGCAGGGCTTCACGCCATCGGCTATCTAACCATTTTCCTTTTTTAGCCAGAGTCCATAATGCACACGACGTTGTCGAGAAATTATCACGACAACGTTGTTGCCAGTCATCCTTGTGCCAAGGTTCGTTGCTATAGTCATGCTGTAGGAACTCTATCAATTCGGTTCGTTTTTTCGGTGTTGCCACAAAATTGTGCCATTCCATGCTGCTACTAGTCCTGAATGGAAACTCATCCTTTGTATTGGCAGTAGAGGGCCAGTCTGGATGCTTCTTTGATAGTTCATTAAATTTGGCCCTGGTCTTAGATCGCATTTTTATTCCAGAGTCATGCAGCTTTGTTATTCGCATCCAGATTTCATGGTCAACAATATTATTCCACCGATCTAACTCCATGTTTTCAATGAACATCGTTCGCGGGGGACCCTGCAAAATAGCATTTTCCAGTTTAGTCTGATTGTGTGACTTCAGCCCAGGATACAACTTTGCTATGAGTCGCATCGCTTCACACTGCGTTTCAATAGACCATAACCACCAGCCGTCACTATCCAATAGCCAATCGAGAGCTTTCTGTTCTGGAATAATATCCTCATGGGTTGCTGCAAAAAACGCCAATCGTTTAAACAGAGGGTAAGGACCGAGCCACCAGAAGTCAGCTACCAAACGCGCAGCGTTAACGTCGGTTTCTGCCGAAGCCAGCCAGGCGTTACGGATAAGGTCTATCAGAATTGTCCATTCGCGATAGCCTCTGTTCTGTTCGTGGTCGCTAATTGATGGTCGAAAAATGTAAGACAGGTCACTGTGATCATCGGCGCCACCAAGTTCACGCATCAAATCAAGTGTGTCGCGTAACAGCATGCTGAAGTCAAACAGAAGATCCGGCAGCGCAGACTTCCAGGCAGACTCGTTTTTTGGCCCGCGCAGTAAAGCATCCAGATGATCACCTGCCAGCACAATTTCCCAATCCACCAGTTCCCTTATATTTTGGGGTCCACTAGCATGTGGCTCTACATCTCCCAATTGAAACGGCGCACGTAAAGAAATGCGAGGGGTAAGAATTTCGCGAAGTTCGATTCTTAAAGATGCTGTGAGGCCATCGTTGTCAAAACGATTCAGCCAGACAAAGATGTTCATTTTATCGTTACTCGATCTGAGTCGCCCTGACAATATTAGACGCCATAACACCCGCATAAATTCGTCAGGAATAGCATTTGGTGCGTTGGCACGAATTCTGTCCAGCTCACTGTTGTTACCTTCTTTTGTCAGCCGATCAAGGTGTTTAATTTTAGACCCGATACAGTGCGAAAAATGCTTATGCAATTGCCCGCCTTGTTGGGCCAGCCATAGTATCAGATTGGGATCATTCAGATGGCGAGTAAGCCAGCCAGCGATTTGAAACATTGTGTCGTCCCATTCGCTGCTCACATCGCCAGTGCCAACCAGGCACATTTTTGGGGCGTGCAAACAAGACTGCGGGCGGGACACAAAACTAAAAGATTTCAAATTTGCAGAAGATGGATCGATCGGCATGCCAAAAAGTGGTAAATCGTGGAATGTGAACAGCTGCTCTTCAAATACTTGCAACCATTCCAACGGGGGGACTGGACTAAGGTTGGCAAATCGCTTTGCTGCTAAGCCATCTGTCATTGCCCATAAAATTCTGCCTACCGCAAAATCTATGCGCGAATTGGTTAATGGAAGTGTTGCGGCATGCTGTGTAACAATAAGCTCTCTGGCTTGAACGCCGTCTCTGTATGTATCTGCCCACTCCCTTAAAGTTGCATGAAGAGCTTTGTGGTGGTCTTGATCATCATATAGCAACGGGATTACTCCCTTAGCTTCCCATTCTAACAAAATCTTATCTTGATTATCACTGCTGTATGATCCGAAAGCATAGGCTTTCGGCCTTTTCTCGCCACGCCTTTCATCTGCAGCAAGTGCGTCCATCATATAACGCAACACTGGGTCGTCTATGCTGTAACCAACAAAGCACACCGTGTAGTTCAGAAACAACTCGCTAACAAAGCGCGCAGCCCAGCGTTCTACCAGATAGGCAAGTCCAAAATCACCGCTGGTAAGTACTAAACGATTAAGTCCTTGCTCTTCGGCTGTTTTTGGCATCAGTCCATGCAAATATACTATTCCGTTCCAGTGACTGGTTTTCGGAATCGGAAGAAGAGGAGCTTCGAAAGTTGGTATGCCTAGCTTTTGCTGCAAAATTAAATCCTGAAAAATTCGGTCAAAATTGGTTGTTACCAGTTTAACTTTGCCGGATCTCTCAGTCGCAAGCTGCAGTAAAGCCTTATGAGTTGCATAAGCACTTTTTTGCGTTGCTTTCGGCTGCAGTAATTGCAACAAGGTTTTTCGAACCGCAATTCGCTGATTTGAATATCGTCTCTCCAGCAAATCAAGGGTCGCATCATACTGATACTTTTTAAAGGCCTGTTTCTCAATCGGGTTTTGCTTAGTATCTAATGAAAGGAAGATCTGCTTTACCAAATTTTTAAAATCAGGTAATCCCGCAGCGCGTGAAATTCCGGAGCCGCAGAAAAATATGACCTTTCCCTCTTCATGTGCCTGTAATAGCAACTCCGGGATGTCTGGACCATTTTTTACGAACTTCACTCGGTTACCAACCTTGAAGAATAATTTCTCTAACTTTAATAGGGTCTACCACTAATGAGTTGACTGCTTGTAAAAACTTCCCGGTCGCTCCGTTCATAACCTGACTCCTGCAAAAATAGCGCGAATGACCGTAGCAAAATCAATTTTCGAGACTTTTTACGCTTTCGTTGTTTGGCAGAGCGGCGGCTCAGAGTTCCTTGCCTTTGCCCACCGAAGAAATGACAACTGTTGAGTCGGTAACAGTTATAGTGCCTATTGAATTGCAGACCCACTTGTATGAAAAGCTGGTAGAGGTGCCATCGGTAGAAGTCTGGTAATTCCCGCCTTCTGGAGGAAAATACTTCATCGCGAGTCCGGCAAAATAAATAGCAAAAATGGGCTTAAAAAAGCGATGGTCCATGATTAGCGACAATAGCTCGGAATTGGGTGCGTCCAATGATTGACCGAGCGATAGATAACCCTTGTAACCAGATACAGTTTCTTTTGACAACTCCTGGTCGAAAGAAATTCCGGGGTTGCTGGAGCTATCTTTGTTTGCCTTTAACACCGATAATGAAAACCCAGAGTAAGTCTTGTTTAAGTAACCTTTTAACCTCGCAGAATCAGGCAGTGGAAGTCTATTGTCTTGGGCTAGACTTACAAAAGGCTTACTTTGTCGCTCAACGATAATATCTTTGAATATTTTGAGATGCATGTTCAGGTCTGGGCTGAGCTTGTAAAGTATTTCCCTGATAAATGGTTTTGAAAAAATGCAGATGCTGATACCATCTTGCCACTTCGTCTCAATGTGTTCTGTAACCAACACAGCATTCTGATAAATCTGCTTTCCATAAAGAAATGAAAAATCAGAACCAAAGTTTTTACAGTGTCCGGAAATTATTTTAGTTATTTCGCCAAAAGTAGTTTTTATGGCGCTGGTATAATCGGCCACGGGTCTATAGGTTCTGAGCACATATACGAGATTCCTGTCTCTAAAGCCTAGCCCGTAATCTTTAAATGTTCCAATCAAGTCGCAGAGTCCATCGCTTCTTGGTTTTTCAAATTGAAACCCTTCCGCCGACTGGCCAAAAATAAACTCTTTGAAGCCATTTTCCTGATAATGATCAGAAGCCGTTGTTAAGATCGCCTCAAGAACAGAGTCTGTGGGTGAGGGCGTTGAGGCCGGGGTTGATGGCGACTCGTAATGTTTGACAATCTGCTCTGCAGCATATTGGAAGTTATTTGCCTTTAAGGAATGCGCAAGTATCTGCCCCGCCTCGGGCAAATCTAATTTTTCCAATATTGCGAGCACGTCTGCATCTCTTTTTGACTTATATGCTTCCTCCATCGTTTTCACTAACTGTCTAACAGTTTCTCTGCGGTCAGTAGCAATACATTTTTGCAGGACTTCTCTTGCGTTTTCCTTTACTCTTATTGCAAAACTATCTAACAAAACACCGCTGAGGGCTGTCAAACCGGATGTGTTTTTCTCATTTACGTCGATCAGTGGCGAGTTTAAAAAGAATTTTATAACTTCGGGATTTTCGTTATATTTCGCTGCCAGAATCAAAGCGTTATCATTGTAGCCATCTTTTGCCATAAGGTGCATGCCCTTTTCAATTAGCTTCTTGATTATGGCCAACTCTGGATTATTTGCAGCAGCAAGCAATAGTGCATTTCTTCCGTCCTCATCTGTTGCGGAATTTAAATTTACGCCATGGTTGCAGAGAATATCGATTATTTCCGGATCTTTGGCAAATTTAGCAGCGCATAAGATTGGAGGCCAGCCGTCTTCACCTTCTATTAAATTTACATCAGCCCCGGCATCTATTAAGGCTTTAAGTTCTGTAGCCGAGGTTGGTGATTGTTCACAAATAACGTCATTAAGGCTTTTTGCGTGGACCATTTGAACGACGAGCCAAAATAACAGGATTGCCAGTAAAAATCTGTACTTTCTCATAGTTTGTCCTCAACTTTGACAGCTAAGTGTTGTCCCTCAGGCTTTCATTTCCATAACGAATTCGCGCCTATCGGGTAGTTCATTTGAACAATTTCACGGAGATGGGCTGTATCTTTAGAATCCGGTTTTTGCCCAGTTTCAGCGTATTTACCGGCAATCTTGCTCAACACTTTGGCCATTTCCATTTTATCTTCAATCTTCTTGGCGGTTTCGCATGCTTGTTGTAGCAGGCCTGCCTCGGTGTATTTAACGGCGATCTTGGAAAGTATTTCAGTTGTTGAGGGCTTGTGGTCAATTATCTTGATTACTTCAAACGACTGGGAGAGGAGTTGAGTTGCGTTCTCATTCATACCGGTCTTAATGTAAGCTCCAGCAATCTCGGTAAAGGCTTTGGCTTTAGATGACTCATATTTGATTGTCTTGGCAGTATCCAGGGCCTGGGAGAGGAGTTGAGCAGCATTCTCTTTTTGCCCGGCCTCAGTTTGTTTGATGGCAACCTTTGTCATTATTGATGCCTTGAAGTCTTCATCCTCATTCATCTTGGCAATTTCGAGAGCCTCAGAAAACAGACCCAATTTGGCGTATTTGTCAGCGATAATAACCAGTCTCTCCAGCGGTTTGAAGTATGCAATATCATCATCTTTAGTTGTCTTGTCGATTTCGAGTGCTTGGGAAAGAAGCTTGGTAGCATTCTCTTTCAGCCCGAGCTCAGCATACTTATCGGCTATCTCAGCCATCGCTATAATTTTATGGAACTTCATTTTAATTGAATTGGCTGTTTCGATTGCTTTTGAGAGCGTCTGAACAGCATTTTCGTTCCGCCCGGTTTCGGCGTATTTAACCGCGAGCCTGACAAGCGAACCAGTTCTTAATGCTTCATCCTCAACCATTTTTATGGTTTCAATCGCTTTGGAAATTTGTCCGATCTCCGTATATTTATCAGCAATCTTGGCCAAAACTCTTGCCCGGCTATCCATGGCAAATTCGGTAGCGATTTTATCCTCGATAAATTTGGTGGTTTCAAGCGCTTGAGAGAGAATCTGAGCTGCATTCTCATCTTTTCCAACCTTGGCGTATTTGCCGGCTATCTCGGCCAGTATTTCCGCTTTTTCAGCGAATACAAAGAAGTCTGGTTTCCCCCCAGTCGTTTGAACGTTTTCGAGCGCTTGGTTTAGAAGTTGCGTCGCGGAACCATTCTGCCCGGCTTTGTTAAGTTCGCCGGCAATTTCGATCAGCGCCTCAGCTTTTGAGGTCTTCTTCTCGGTAGCCGAAGCGACAAGAATCGCACACGAAAAGGGCTCTTGCTCAGCTTCGGCTAATGGCCTGAGTAAATTCTCCAAATCTCTGAAATTGGCCAAGGTGAAATTTGCTACTTTGGTTTCGCCCGATGAAAGCCTAACAGCAATATCAGCAGAGGGGTATTTTTCTAATATGCGTTCAACATCTTCCCGCGCATTCTTATACCGTTCAAATACCTTCGAATAAGTTTCCCTCTCCGCCCTGGCGCTTTCCAGTAATTTTGCTGCCCCAACATACAGTTCGTTTGCTTTCTTGTCTGGATCTTCTGAGCAGCCAAAAAGTAAAACAACTCCGATTAAAACGATAATGCTAAAAAGTTTTTTTTTCATATTGCGGCTTGAATAACGCATTTCTCTCACCTGATAAGTTATTTTAAGACCCAGGTCATAATATCAGCTCACGGTATCGTTGAACAGCCAATTTATTAGTCGAAAAAAATGCGATTACTTTTTTCTTCCGGGACTAAGGGCGTAGTAGCAAGTGTTTGAACTGGGATAAAAGCCCGGATAACAGACCACTGGACCAGGACGAGGAAAAAGCCCATTCCCACACCGGCTAAGAATGCTTTGGCAATTTCAATGGCGTAAGAGCTTGAAGTATTGAATACTTTGCCCATTTGAGCTAATTCGGGAGTATTTGCGGAATTGAAAACTTGGCGCAAAAATTCAAAGTTTAAAGTTTTGCCTGTATACCCGACCCCTCCAAAGCCAGTAACAACTAAGCCCAGCACGGCAAGAATAATGCAGAGATTGGACATTTTTAACATTAAGGGGAGATACTCGGGCCCACCCCTGAAATAATGGATTGCAATAATAAAGCATGAAATTGTCGAAAGACCTATTATCCCCACGGCAAAAGAGCTGAACACCGCAGCCCAGAAGTCTATTCCCAAGAAAATATTCAGGTGCGTCAGCAAATCGGAATTGATTTGAAAATACTGGCTCAAAATGCTGAGACCACACAAGACAGTTATTACGTAAATCCCGATGGGAGCTGTATCAAAGCTTTTCAACGAACAATCTCGAATTCGCAATATTTTGATGATGTGCTCTTTGTTGATAAAGCCCTTTTCAAAAAGGAAGGCCCCTACATCTTTGCTGTTTCCAAGCAATTCCTCAATTTTTTTTGTCTCTATGGCTTGCTGTGCTTGTTCTGGAGTAAAAAATCCCAAGTTAATTCCGATTTCACAGAAGCATCGATCTTTTTGATTTGCAATATCGAATGCAACTTTTGTGCCACTATCCATAATGTGAACCTCCTCTGTATGAAGAAACCTTAGAGAGCCTCTCTGCATTTAATCAGTTTGGGACTGTTCTATGTCAGCCACCGAAAAACATATAACAAAAATCAGGCATTCTGTCAGCCCAGTATTTTTTAATGGTAAAATAATGGCTAAAAAACGGGTCAGTGCCGACCCGTAAAGATTTTGAGCTTATTCTTCAGCAGCCAGAGGCGCCTCACGCTGATACTGTTCGCAGTAAAGAGCTGCCGGGCAGTATGACTCACAGCGTATGCTTTTACCTGGCCGGAATTCCAGATAGTGCTTGTCGCCGGCGGTTTTGCATGCGATCTCTGCTTCAGTTTCATCTTCGAACAGCCTGACTGCGGTCTTTCTGCCTTCTTTCATCAGGGCGAAGATGTTGGGAGTTTGCCAGCGTTCTTCTGCTGAACATTCCGGCAATTTATCGCGAGCGGCCTGGTGCAGTCTGATGCGTTCGTCGATATACTCTTCGCATTTTTCCTCGCTCCAGAGCGGAATTTCGATTACCACAACCGGCTGAGTCGGATAATCTGAGCTGCGCTGAGCCTGACTTTTGCTCCAGTCGCGCAAGATCACGACGATCTGCAACTGACTGACGGCATAGCCGTGTTCGCGAAGCAGTGTTGCCAGAATGTTCATCTGGGCAATCCACTCTGATCTTGAACCGTTTTTCACTGAATAGCATGACGTTACCTTATAGTCACTGAGTATGCCCGATACCGGATCAAACCTGTCAAACTGCCCGGAAATTTTCCAGCCCTGGCGTTCGACGGTGAGCCGGGTTTCTGTGTCGGCTTCCATTTCAGCCCTGTCGAGAATGACATGCATGGCCTGGCCAAACAATGACCATACCCGGTCAGCGGCGTCTTCCTTGAGGTCTTTGTAATGCGCCCTTTCGAGCACTACTTTTCTGGGCGGCGAAATTAAGCGGGTTACGCTGATGTCACACGGCCCGGAAGTATAAGGATCATTTCTGATCGCGTTAACGATAGATTGCGGGAGATTGAACTTGTTGGTGATCTGCATATCAGGCAGCCTCCTTCATTTCAAGGTCTTTGCTGAATGCATCGATGATGGTATCGATATCTGAATCCTTGATCTCGGCAGATTCCTTGATGGGTCGACCAATGCCGATGAGCTTGCCGATAACGGCTTTCATTTCCTCGGGTGTCTGGCCGAGCTTCGCAGAGAGATTAAACAACATTCTGATTTTCTGCACCCTTTTCTGGGTCTGTTCGGCCACTTTATCCAGTTTCTGGGGCGGCTTTTCGCCCTTTTCGGCTGATTCTGCTTTCGGGTTGCTGATGCGGGTTTTCTTGTGCTCATCAAGATTGGTTACCTGCGCAGGCTTTACTGCTTTCTGAGCATTCTCTTTCGCCTGACTTCTGGGCATCGCTGCCTCTGCGTCATCATCTTCATCTGATACAACACCGGCAAGGCTGGCGAGAGAATATCGCCGCAGAAATTCATCAAGCACGGCCGCTGGGAAGTCCGATACCAGATCGTTAAAGCCCTTGGAACCATCAAAAGTCAGAGCAGCGTCAGCATTCTTGCTCAGATGGTTGAAAGGGATGAAAGTAACGCTGTAAAGGCCCGCGCTATTCTTGCCATTTCAAAGATTGGTGACAAAAAACCGGCCGAAACTATTTTTAAAGTGCTCGACAGCCATGACCAGAACCTGGTAATAGCTGCCATCAAGTTTTTTAAAGATAACGGCGAATCTAATGTCAATGGTCTTGAAGCGAAGATCAAAGAAATCTTCCTGCGCGATACCTGGGTGAAAAATTACTTTATCCAGACCTTTGCCCAGAACAAGTCAGATTTCCTCGAAAAGATTCTCAAAGCTGTGGTTTCACCGCGGCAGGCTCGCCTGATCGATCGCCTTAAAGCATCTCAGCCCGATGAAAAGGGTATGAATACCGAAGAGGCTCTGGTGCTTCGCGAGATCGTCGCCCAGAAATGCGGCGTGGAGATTCACGACAAGAAGACTCTCGAACAAAAACTTGGTCGTAACCTTGGTCGTTTCTTTATCACATCATGGATCGAGTATTATCACAGCCTCAGATATGGCGCGGAAGAAGGCAGCGATTTGCTGGCCAGTCTTTATGATTCGATTACCAACCCGGTTACCGAATTCTTTGGCGAAGCCCGACAGAGCAGCGTGCTTGTCTCCACAATTCTTCCTGAACTGATCGAAAACCGCGTTAAAGAAGGCGCGAAAGAGATAAGAGTTCTGTGTTGTGGTGTGTCTTTCGGCCCAGAAGCTTATTCGATGGCTATGAGTGTTCTTGAAGACCTGCATTCTGACAAGGCCAAGGTCAGGGTGGTCGGTACTGATATTTCCCATATCTGCTTGAACACAGCTAAACGTGCTATTTATAAGCGCGAAATGTTCAGACAGGTTGATCAGAAGTATACCGATCTTTATTTTGAAGATGACCGTGGTGATCTGCGCGTAAAAGACCAGGTCAAGAACCTTGTTGACTTCAAATATGCTAACGCCCTCAATGCTGAAGCCATGGAAGAACTCGGTGAATTCGATGTGGTAATCTGCCGCAACCTGTTCTCAGACTTCTCTCAGAAAGCCAGAGAACGCATGGCCGAAAATATTTATAATATTCTCGTGCCAGGCGGCGTATTGCTTATCGGTGGCAAAGAAACTCTCTATAATGTCACCAAAGCTTTCAGATTGCAGACCTTCGATAAGGTTGTCGCATACCGCAAGCTCTGATTCACGCAAAAAAAGCCTGCCGGCTCATGTAGCCCGGCAGGCTTTTTTTTGCTCTGATTAACGGATAATTTTTAGGGAAGCGCCGCTGTTGTCTAATAAATTGCCGAGTTTGTTCTGATATGGGTAGTCATCGAGATCGCCGCTTTCAGGAAAAATAGTATCGGTAGCAGCAACTGTATCCGTCTGATTCCAGTCCCAGTTAAGCATGTTTATTTGAAAACTTGAGTTTGAGGCGATATTTCCAGAAGCCTTCCAGAATATCTGATTGGTCGATGTTCCCCACAATTGGCTCATTATCCCAGGGTCATGAACATTCTGGTTTCTTAAAAAGCCATTTTCGTGCAGTGTTTTCAATGTCAAGGCTATTGAGGCAGCAGCATCGGGGTGATCAGGATCAAAATTGTCTTCCCAGGGTTGCCAGGTTGGCGAGGCGATCTGCATTAAATCAAATGCTTCACGGATGTGACTAAGCTCAAGATTCAGGCTGTCTTCTTTAGATCTGACTGTTATCAGCTCTTCTTCTGGCATTAGTTTCAAGGCAGCAATGCCACCGGCGGCGAGCATTATCATCAGTAGAAGCAATACAGCCCCTCTTTTCTGTTTATGCTGTTGATTTTGCATTTTTACCACTCTGTGTAATACCTCTTTCCACTTATTGATCTTGCCTGATTGGGAGAAACAATTTTCTTTCCATGATGGAAGGTTGTGGGGTATTCCTGATCGATGAAAAGACTTTTTTCTAACTGGACCCCATCAAACCAGACCGCGCTTGAGCCAATAAGCGGAGAAGAATTTTCAAGCGATAGATAAGTTCGTGATGCAAAATAGACTCGATACCACGGGTATGGATGGGTAGTTGACGGCGGAATGGTATCGAGTATGCCCGCTTTAACTATACCGGGGCCAAAGCTTGTCAATGTGGCATCAGAATTGAATTCAATGCCCAGTGACTGGGTGGTGTTAACATTTGGTTCGTCACGACCAATCAGTACAAGTCTTGCTGATCCGGTTGCCGGGCAAACATAGGCCGAAAGGAAATATCTTTGCGCCGGTGCCGGGAAAGTAGTTGTGGCAATATTTTGAAAAACGCTGTCGCTGGTAAAGTTCTGGGCGCCACCAGCGGTAATTTCGCAGGTGAATTCACAAACATCGCTTGCTGAACCTCCATCGGTGAGAGTTTGCAGACTGCCAAAATAAATTCCATTTGCCTGAGCGCCAGGCACCGGCCCAATTCGAAAGTAGGCAGTGCCCGTCTGGCCTGGAAGCACATGATCAGGCTGGGTCGTGGTTGAAGCTGTTATGATGCCCGCTGCAATAGAGTTGCCAAGCCCATCACCAAGGGAGTTAAAACTCCAGTATAGTGCGGCTTCGGTAAGATCAATATTGCCGGTATTGATGAACGCCACTTCCACCCAGGGTGAAGTGGAACCGGCGGCAATTTGCCCGGCATCAATCATATTATCGACAATATCAAGACCTGAAACAGGTTTAACAGTGAGGGTTGTGTTGAAAGTAGCTGATGCTTCATTTGATTGTATGAGGCCATCGGCATTATTGTCTTCCCAGACGGTATGGGTGCCGATGTAGTTCCCAGGAGGCAGGGTTGGCCCAAGAAAAAGCTGGGCCGTGCAGCTGCGGGTATTTCCACCGCCGACTCCAAATGCAGTTGCCGGAACAAATGTCACACTGGCAACAGGAATCGTGTTGGCACCGTTTTCTAATGGACCGCGTAACCATTTTATGGCGGTCAGTGGCACAGTTGTTTCATTTTTAACCGAGAAGGGCTGGGTAACTGTTTGCCCCGGGTTTTTGCTGCCAAAGGATACCGGGTTGGTGACAGACAGCTTTTTGTAACCAACATTTACGATCAGCTCGAACAGGCACGATTCCTCATTGGCAGAATACAGGCCATCAGCGCCGCTGTAGTCGTCGAATATTCTCTGATAACCTCGATATGTGCCGTCAGCTCTTGGGTGGCCCACCACCAGGGTCACCGTTGCCAGTTTGGCTGTGCCAACTGCCATATAGCCCAGTGTCGTAAATGAAATGTTGCCGGCCGGAATAGTGTTTCCAAGGTTTATCATCTCAGAAGCGATTGGTGTGGCCAGGTCGAGATCGGCGTTGCCAACGTTGACAACTTCAAATACACCTTCAACAGTAGTGTTTGATAATGTCCAGCCAAGATTGAGCGGATTCTGAATTACCTTGATAACCTTCTTTGAGTTGACGGTAAGCAGCAGATTAACGCTGTCACTCATTTCACTGGCATCAAGCAGGTTGTTATTGTTGGTATCTTCCCATACTGTTAAGGTGCCAGAGTAGGTTGCAGGAGGGCATCCATCAGGAACCTCAACATGCCAGCTACAGTTTTTTGTCTGCCCGATAGAGAACCCACCGATTGGAATGGGACTGACAACATTTGCCGTGCTTACAATGTCTGGCGGGCCGGCGATGACTGGCATCAGGTCGCTGGCAACTGCTTTTGCATTTGTGACGACTAGATCACCAACGTTTTTAACCAGAAACTCGATCGAAGTTGATGTCTGGGCAGGGTCACCGATAGAGCTCAGACTGGTTTCAAGTATATCAATCACCATTGAGCCGATCTGACATCTGATGGTGAACGTATCATCTGGTTCCCCCGTCGTCTGCAGGGTATCTGAATTATCATCGTTGAACAGCCAGTAGTGTGGTGAAATGCTTAAATATGCGCCACTTGCCTGCAAAAGAGGAGCTGAAAGGCTTATGTCGTGGGTAAAGAAGGCTCCTGTAGCTATGTTAAATGGTTCTGATGGCGGAAAGCTGGCATTGTCGGCAGTCAGAACCTTTGTTCCGTCCTGCAGGTCTGATTTGATCCAGCGCAGTTCTGGCAATTCGGTATTGCCAATATTGCGGCAATCAAGTTGAATCGTCCGGGTTGTTCCGGGGACAATGCCACCCATGTTAACATCATCGAGAAAAACTTCAATCCGGCGAAGCTGTGGAACGACAAAGGAAAGCGTAACCGAGGCCGAGGCTTCGTCAGCATCACAAAGGTTGTTGAAATTTCGGTCTTCATAAATCCACTGTTCACCGGTATAGGTTCCGGCTATGGTGCCGGAAGGCACAGATACAGTCGCTGTTGCAATGCGCGATTCACCCTCAGGAATTACAGTTTCAAGGGTTATCAGAATTTCGCTGGCTGGAATAGTGTTGCCAGAGCCATCATCAAGGGCCTGCAGCAAAGTATTAAGATTATCAAGAGAAACCTGCCCGGTATTTGTAACGGTTGTCTGAGCACTTATTGTTATAGCAGGTGTGCCAATACCCATATCGAGAAGAATTGGAGAAATGGTTAAACTTGCCATTCCCACCCCGATTCTCACCATAAAAGAATCACTGGCTTCGTTGCTGTCTATATTATGGTTGCCATTAAGATCATTCCAGAGGGTCCAGGTAGCAATATAAGTGTCTGCAGGGCCAACCGTAAGTGTTGCTACCACATCGGCTACAAGATATGCTTCTGTGGCCAGGCTTGAAAAAGTTGCCGGGGTAATGCTGATGGGAAATGAGTTCGTGCCGAGAGTTTGTTTGAACTCAAGCCCGGAAAGATTAACATTTCCGGCATTAAAAGCATGGACCGGCACAGCAGGGGTTGTCATGCCAATATCCCAGTTGCCAAGGTCTATAAGATCTTCAACTACCTCAATGCCGCGTGTTTCGGGTACCACAACGCGAACCTGAAAGAAATCGACCGGTTCGGAAAGCCCACTCAGATCTCTGACCAGATTAGTGTTGACATCATCGTAGATGGCCATGGTGGCAATATAGGTGCCCGTGGCCTGACCTATTGGAATTGACATCGTGAACGATGCCGGGGTTCTTGTTCCTGCTGGTATTCCCCCAACCGGGTCAGGCGAAAAGAACATGCTGGTTTTATCGATGATTATGCCTTCAAGAGATTCGAGGTTCATAGGGTCCCAACGAACCATTGTCAGGCTACCATTGCTGGTATTGCTTGCGGTTGAATTGCCAACTGTTCCGGTTTCCCCGCATGGAATGGTGCCAAGGTCGATTACATCCGAAGAAAGAGCTATGCCTCGCTGCAGAATACGAATGCCGTTTGAGATGCCGCTGTTAGAATCAGTGGCTAAGCCAGTGCTGATATCAATTCCGGAAATAAGCGGGTATATTACTGTGACTTCTTCGTTTCCTGTAGAAACAACTGGTTCTGGAAAAATAAATTTTCTTACTAAGACCCAGTCAACCGCCAGATCAGAGATATCTATACCACTGCCTGCCTGGGAACCGGTTATATAACCCAGCCACAGGTAGAATTGGCCGGTCCATGTGCCGGGGTATGAGTTTAAAACCGTTGTGTGGTCTCTCAGGGCGTAAACGTTTCCGCCAAAAATTCCGTGGCCGAGAATGTAAATGGTGCCGCTGGCTGCAGTAAGCAGGTTAGTGGTGGCGTTGGTGATATTATACGAGGCTGCGGCCCCATTGGCTGCCCTTGCTGTGACATTGGCGCTAGCACCATTATTGGTCATCAGGTTGATCAGTTTGTTTGAACCCGCGTTGTTTAGCTGGTTGCTCTGGGCATTAGATACGGCCAGACCGGAATAGCCCGAAAAATTGTTCCAGCGAACCCTTGCTTCAGCGGCCATACCATCTTGACTGCCTACGGGTGCCCGTGTGAACACTGCCCCATTTGTGATCGTAAGAAAACTGCTCCCTACAGAGTATGGTCCTGTGAAGTCCCAGAAGGTTGGGTTGAGCGTTGTAAAATGGTCAAAGAATTCGAAAACTGCATTTGCATCACTTCCAGATGCTGCCGTCGCGTCTCCATAATAGAGATAAATGGTTTTGGGAGTATTTGCAGTCAGTGCTGGCACTTTCACCCAGATAATGGTGCTGGCGGTATTTGCCCCTGATTCAAGCCAGTAACTCAGGGCTGTCTGTGAATCTGAATCACGGAAACGGATATCGTCGCAATCCGCCTGCATTTTTCCGGCAGAAACCAATGCGTTGGTATTTATTACCAGTCGAACCTGAAAGTTGCTTACTGTCTGAGTTGATACAATAGACAAGGGCTTACGGTAATTCTGAACCGCACTGGCAGAAGCAGTCAGTGAGAAACTGCCAACTGTGCCCGTTTCTTCGGTTGCCAGAAATACCCAGGTGAAAGTAGCTGGTGAAAAACTTGGTATACTCCCCTGAGCTGGCGTTGGCCCTGATATCAGGGTAGCACTACCGGTACTGGCCCCAGTAGGTTTTAATGGCCATGGAGTTGCAGGCGAGATGGTTGAACCGCCGACAATGCGGTTGTCTACCGATAACTCAGCGGTAAAGGTTGCGCCCAGATACACTTCTGGTGGGCTCAGAGTGAGGGTTGCCACAAGATTGCCCATAGACTGCACCACAAAGGTGTGAATGGCCATAACCGCCCCAAGGTTGTCTTCTACAAGCGCTGTCCAGGTTCCAAGGGTTGCTGCGACTGGAAGAGTGTAATTTGTTTGCAGATTACCATCACCATTGGCTGTAAGAAGTGCTGATGTCCAGATGGCACCACCAGGGGCAGCCGGAGCATAGGCAATCTGGCTGTCGTAAAAGCGAATATAGCCTGTTTGTGGTGATGCCCGGTAAAAACCGCTGGCATAAATTGTTTGCCCTCTGTTAAAAGTACTTTGGTCTGGCGCATAAGATGGGAAAGCTGAAATTGTCAGACCATTTTGCGAAATTTCCCAGGTGTCATGCGGGTTGGGAAGGTTCAGCCATGACTGTGAGGCAGGCGCGTTGGTATCATTTGACAGAACATTGCATGAAAAGTCTGAAAAACCCGTTGGTGATAAAAGATCAACATCAACACTGAATCGGAGCGTGAAGGTGGCATTAAACCCAGGCACCTCTACTGGGATTAACGGTGAAATTACCGCCTGTGTAAGAGTTCCGAGGGTGAACGTCAAGCTTGCAGCTTCAACCTGGGCAGTTGCTTCACCGCTGTTCTGAATGACGGCTTCAATCTCAATATCGCTTTGATTGCGAAAAACCTTGGTGGGGGTGGCGATAACCGATAGAACACTCAAAGACGGGGGGCTTTGAATCAGGCAAAATGGTCGCGGAACTGCCCGTGCCTGCGGAATAATTTGTTTTGCACGTGACGGCGACGACCATCTGAGCTCTGCAACTGCTCCGCCAGTGTTTTCGTAATACTCCATTTTTAAGGGGTATCTCTCGCCAGCAGTAAGATTTATTGTGCCACTCCATTCGGTTGTTCCCTGGTTTACCCATTTATTAACCAGCAATTCATCGTTCACCCATAATTTTGCGCCGTCATCTGTGCGGGTATAAAAGGTATAGGTTTCGGTAAACTCTGGAATTATCCAGGCACTCCATCTAACAGTGAATGTGTCAACGCCCATACTCGCCTCGGGAGAAAAGTTTCCCCAGGGGAAGTTAACCACCGGGTCAATTTTGGGCTTCCGTGGTGCCGTAAAATCCATGTTGTCATAGTAATAGGCGTAAAAACCCGTACCGGATGGTGCCAGGTTAACCTCTGCGCTTTGCCTTACATCAACAAGTGAGCTTGGAAAAAGACGACTGGCAGGAATGACGGTTTTGGGTGTTGACGGACTTTCCCAGCTGAGTTTTGCCACTGCCTGACCTGTATGCTCATAGAACTCCATGGTTATCGGGTATTTTTCTCCGGCAATGAGCTCAATAGTTGAACCATTCCACTCTGTGGCACTCTGAAGAATCCATTTGTCGACGAGTAAAACCCCATTGACCCACAGGCGCACCCCGTCGTCGGTGCTGGTATAAAACATGTAATCTTCAGTAAACTCCGGCATTACCCAGCCGGTCCAGCGTACAGTGAAATCATCGACTCCCATGCTTGAATCTGGTGCGCCCGCTGCCCAGTTGAAATCAACGGTTGGGTCAAGTCTGACCATTTGTGTTCCGGTAAAATTCAAATTATCAAAATAATCACCACGCAAACCGCCTGGTGATTCACTTGACGGCTGTGGTGGGGCCGCCTGGCGTTCCCCCGAATTGGCATCAAAACCATAGGCCATGCCTGACCATTCAAAGGTTCCAGGGGATTGAGCGCTCCAGGTCCAGGTAAAGGTGGCCTGCGAGTTGGCAGGGAGGTTGAGAATAGCTGGTGTCGGGCCGCTGACCAGAGTTGCTAACCCGCTGCCGCCAGTGTCTATAGTCCCTGGGATGGTATTCAGCAGAGTAGTATCGCCATTGTTAGAAACCATCATGGTACTTGTAAAAGTTTGCCCGACTGAAACCAGAGGCGGGAGCAACAGGCTTATGCTCAGGCTGGCGCCTTCTTTGATCTGAAAGTTGTTTTCACAATAATTTATGGTGTTGAGTGAATTGGTTAACCTGACTGTCCAGTTTCCTGGCGGGGAGGTCAGCTCGATTGGGCAGCTGTGTGCAACAATTCCTGAGCCATTTGAGGTGATTGCGGGGTTGGAAAAGGCTACCTGGGTTCCGGTTGAATCATACCAGCGCACCACAAATTCCTTGATTGGTGTCAAGCCTTGTGCTTGAGCGTAGACGTGGGTTGAACCCACCTTTGGCCGGTTAAAACTTTGTGACGGGATAAAATGACCTGAATCCTGGTATGTAAGGAGATAAGAGTCGGGGATATTCCATTCTGAGGGGAGCAGCGCGCCAGAAACCAGAATCGGGTATAGAGTATTGTGATCAGTGCCGCTGATCTCAGCGTCAATTGTTGAAGTTCCGGTGGGGCTGCTCTGAGAAATGTCAACGCCATAAATGGCCGTGGCAGTCGCTCCACCCAGCAAAGTAATCGGAAATGCTGTTTGTGGGTAAATTGAGGTGTAGTTGCCCAGAGAAAATTGCAAAGTCGAGGAATTCCAGTAGGCGGTTGCTTCACCGGCATTTTTTACGGTTACCAGTACCGGTCGGTTGATGTCACCACGATAGGCGGTTGCAGAGGCGGTAATGCTTTCGATTATCAGATCGGGGGGTATCTGAATTGTCCATACACCCGTAACGGAGGCGCTGTTGTCTTCTAATACCAGACTGGTCAATATGTCAGTGGCAGAAGCTGTGCCATCAATAGTGGCCTGCCCAAGAGGGCTGTCACCGAGAATATCTACGGCAAATGATGCTGTAATGATTGCGCCAGGGGCGATTATGGTGCCGGCAGCGGGGGCAATAAGTGTTTGAGTATAACTGCCAAGGGTAAAAGTAAGGCTGGCGGTCGAAAATGCTATGGCTTCATCGCCGGTATTCTGTATCTGCATCGCAATCGATATGCCGCTCTGACCCCTGTTTACAGTTGTTTGAGGCACGGTGACGCTGTTTATAGTTAACTGCCCACGGCCACGAAATAGAGTTGTCGGCTCGGTCGCAGTAATTTTGCGAACCCTGACGTCGTCATAGCGAGTTGAAGGTCCATAATGATTCTGCAGCGAAATTTCACCGGGCCCAGGATAAACAGGAGGCCTTTCACCAGTATCGGTTAAGCTGTATGAGGTGGGGCCCTGATACATTTTTACATTGTAGCCGGCAACATCTACCCTGAACGGAAACCAGTAGTTAATTGCAAACCCGATTGTGTCCTGATGGCTGAGATGGGGCTCGGTCTGGTTAATATTCCAGAAAGCCCAGCCGTTATACGGAGGTTTTAAGAATCCCATTCCTCTGCCGGCGCGATAATCCCAGCGAATTTTATACCCGGTGTTGGCAGCGTAATTGCCGCGAAAAGAAACCTCGCCGATGGCTTCACTGGTAAGATACATTTTACCTTCAATAATGCCATCGGTGAAGCTGTTATAGGTTGGCTGTGACCCCAGAACTGTGTGACCATAGCCTGGCCCGGTGGTATTTCCCCCGGCGCAATTGAGGTAGCCAGCTACAATATTTATGTTTGCACCATTTTTGTGTTTGGTCCATTTGGCGAGGGTGCCGCTGAAATCGTCGAAGAAGATAAAGGTGTTTGTGCCGTTGGAAACGGAGGTTGCGGCCGGGTCACCATAAAAAATGTGGATAATTTTGCGCGGATCGGGGGGATTGATCGGAATATTGGGTATTTTCACCCATATTTTGGTGGCGACAGTATTTATAGTCCCTGTTTCAATCCAGAATGGCAGGGCAGTAGTGCCGTCTGAGTCTGTGAATCTGATATCGTCGCCGTCTGGCTGCATTTTCAACGCTGCAATCAGAGATGCCGTGTCCATGGTTACCAGAACCTGAAAATCTGTGAGGGCGGCAACTGAATTTACTTCGATGGCCTGACGATAAGCTGAAGCACCGTAAACAGCAGGCGAAAAAATGAGCAAACAAAACAGTATGCATGCCAGAAGTTCTTTATAAATTTTTGAAACCAAAAATTCGCAGATAGAATTGAGTGCTGTTAAATTAAGAACCTTATTGGCTCTCCGAATCATCATCTTACGTCCCCATAGAAATCTTTCTTTTGCCATGCTAACATACACTCGCGAATAAGGTAATACTTATTACGCATTTACATATAGAACAAGGATTTTGTGAAAGGGTGCACTTAACATTGTCAGTTTTGCTATTTGAAAAAAGGCAAGTCACAAAACTTGTTCTGGTAAGCTTTCTTCTTTTTTTTCAATCTGCTGAAATTGCCGTAGCTAAGACAGTTTCATCGCGGTTGGTTCATAAAACGTGCCTTCAGAATTGTGAGCAAAGACATTCATCTTTGCAGAGCCTTCTGCGAGATGCAAAGATTGCTCATGAGGCCGGGCAAATTGAAAGAGCTCAATGTCTGTGGCTGCGAATACAAAAATTTTACCCGAAGCAAAGCAAGCCTTCATGGCTTCGAGACCAGCAGCCAATATCATCTCTGGCTTCAGTTCCAATTCGAGAGTCTTTGCTGGCACTGGCGTCCTCCAAATCTGGCTCGATAGATCCAAAGGTGGCAGCTGGTCTGGAATCTATTGTGAAACAGAATCCATTTGATGATGGGGCGCGTAATGCTCTTTTAAACCTTGCGCAACGCCAGGGTGACAACGTTGCAGTGCTGCGGCATAAATCAATTTTTCAGCCAGTTGTCAGATCTTACAAGACCGATATTTTCAAAATCTTTTTGACGGTTGTTATTATTGCGGCAATTTTATGGTGCCTTTTCAGCGCCACACCTGCCTCAAAAACAGCTGAGAAGCCACGCGGTGACCCGCTATGGAAAGAGATTTTTAATTCTTTCCAGGGGTTTATAAGAGGGCATTACCGCCATAAATGAATGCTCCAGAACTGATGGAGACTGTTTTTTTTCAGATACTTCTGGTACTGTATTCGACATAGCAAATCCGCATGAGGTTTTATGATGAAGAAATTTAAATTCAGCTCTTTTATGATGTTTCTGAGCCTGGGCATAGGTTATGGCCGAACCGATAGCCTGGGGGCTGTCCTTGATTATGTTCATCGAAAGCTGATCACTGATGAACTCACCCGATGCGTGAATAAGCATGGTGGTTACAATAACGCGATCTTCAACTACTGAAGTCCCCTGAACGATGGCGATCTGGTTCTGTGAGAGCGCGGTGCGACATGATTCCATGATGCTGGCAAGTGTCGCATACTTGCTTCTGAAATGCGGGTTGGTCGCGTCAAAACCCGCCGGTTTCATATCACCCTGAGCTTTAGCCAGGGCCTCTGACAATTTTCCGATTGTTTCACTTCTTTCCATATGGTTCCTCCTGAAAATAAAAGGGGGAGCAGCTCTCGATGGCCACTCCCCCGACTAACGGAAATATTCACGCAGCATTGGCAATATATTCCGCTGCTGCGTCTTCGAGCTGCTTGCGATCTTCGGGTATAAGGTCGAGCTGCTCATGGGTCTGGAAATCTGTAACTGCCTGGGCAACGCCGAACATGGTGTCATGCGGTTCTTTGTTGTAGGCGAGCATGAAAGGTTCTACAAGTTTGGCTGGCATGTGAGCGTTTCTGATAATGCTTTCTATGGCATGCTGAGGATTGGCGATACGCTTTTCCTGCGACTGCCTGAGGTTGTTTACTGCGATGCTGAGCCTTTCGGGAACATGCTGCAGAATATGAGAAATCTGGTTCCAGAGATCTGCTTCCGGTCTGCCGCTGTGGCGGCGTCTGAGAAGAGTTGCGCCCGCTACGGGAGCCGTCATGCCATTAGTGCAGACAAGGCGCATCAAGTGAAGACTGATGCTGAGGCTGGCGTAGCCAACCCCGGAATTCTGGATAAGAATGCCGCCCCAGATAGTGCCAACAGCTGAACTGCCTTTGTTATCAACGGGCTCGCCAATTCTTATCGAATACGATACCGTCTTGTCGGTAAAGTTTGCCCGGATAACGGGGATCTGGCTGTCGCCCTGCTGAATCGAATGCAAAATCAGATTGCTGAGCATCGAGTCTGATACTGCACTGTAGGTCGGGCTGACAAATGCCTTAATCGCTCCGTCAGCATTTGCATCTGTGAGATCGGTCAGCCTGAGCTTGATCTGCCCCATGGCGCGATCAAAGCGACGATTAAGCTCGTATGCTTTTTCGTCATTGCTGGCGTTTTCGAACCAACGGTCAAATCTGACACCGAGAAGATTGGCAATCTGCCTTCGACTCCATGGCGTGAGGGCATAGTTACCTTCGCCCGGAACGATGATATTGAGGTCGTCGTTCATTTTGAGATCCGAAAGATTCGTGATTATATCGGGCCTGTCGTGGGATTCCACGATTCCGATATGTTCTGCAAGGGTCTGCAGAGTCATGGGTCTGTTTTCTTTAAGGGCATTAAACCTGAATTCCATAAACCTTTCTCCTTTATAAATTAACTTGCATCAGAGTGCCTGTTTCATAACCAAACGATCATGAGTAGCCAACCTTCGCATATCGAAAATATGACGTAGTTGATCACTCCAAAGTCTTATAACAGAAAACAAGCTATTTTCCTGTTATAAGGCTTATGTAAGGATGACAGTCCTTACCCATTTCTCATCAAAACAGGAGGCAGGTATATGACCGAAATCATAATCGTTCCGCGCGATTCGCAGACCCAGAACTCTTCTGGCCTGCTGCATTCGCTACCGCTGGCACAGATCGTTTCGTGCGCCGGAAAGTGCGCCGAGCTATGGTTCCAGGCAAAACAAATGGAACAGCAATGCCAGGTGCAGCAGACCACCATGTGGAATTCAACTGTTCAAGAGCTTGGGCGCCGCAATCAGGAAAACATTGAATTCATCGAGAATTCCCGGCTGCTTAGAACAATTCTGAAGCCGCTCGCTGAGGCAGAAGGGAAACGACTACTCAGGCGAAAAAATCAGGCGCAGGATGATACCGACGACTCAATCTGGTCGAAAGTTCTGCAGATTCTCGGCCTGGCAAAAAGGCCAGAAAGGAAAACACGCCATGGGAAGCCTACAACCTAAGTACAGGCGGTTCCTGAAACAACTGCTGCATGCTCTCACCGAAGTTATCTGCGACGGCCAGGCTGACAGCAATCCCCCCAATAATGATCCCGGAGATCAGGACTCTAAAAAGTTCATACGGAAATCTGATCCTGTCGGGCAGGAGGATTCAAATGTTTAAAACTGGTCTTAATGCGACTATACCAGCAGGAGCTGGTGAATTGCTCTGGTCAATATTGCCAGCGATCGGCATTGTGCCTGTGGTTATTGAAGCAGTCAAACTACAGATGGAAAGCCTGGAACTGCATCGGCAAAGAAAGCGCATGTTAAATGAAAGCAGGCGGCAATGTAATGAGATGGCGAGAGCCTCCAGGCTGGCGGTTCTCAGAATTGATAAACGGGCAGCTCAGATCGGGCAAAGGTTTATTCAGATCAGACAGTTTCTGGTAGAAAACAATCGAAGCCGGCTCCAGTTGCTGGAACTGATTGATCGGGCCTGCAGAAGCCTGCGGTCAGTTCAATCACCTGCCCAGCGAAAGCAGCTTCGGCAGGTGATTGAAGTATCTTCCAAGCTTTTCAGAGAAAAGTCGGTTTCTGCGGCCAGAATGTTCAATGTGTTAATCGATAACCGTCTATCTGACATGAGGCAGGAGGCTTTATGTTTACAGCTCTGACATTCCTGGTGCATCTGGGGCTCGCTGCTGCAGCATCTGTTCTTGGCAGTGTTGCCAGCAGATCATACAAGGAAGCAGTAAACAGACATTCAGACGCAATCTTAAAGTGTCGGGAAAGAATGGCTTCCAGAAAACAGCAGGCCGATAATGCCGTGCGCTTTGCCGCTGCAAAAGCTGCCTATATCGAGTCCATAAAGGTTGCCAATACAACATGGGCGTTTTTAAAGCAGGAAAGAGAAAACCTGAGAATACTCCGATCCTGCATTCACCAGCTTCTGAAAGAACTGGAACGCTGCCCTGCCGAAAATCGCGGGGCACTACTGGCATCTCTGGCCGAAGTGCAGAATACCGCAGGCCTGATAGTAGAAAACTCAGGGAATCTTAGGGCAAAAGTTCAGGTGCTCAATCAGCAGACGGCAATTTTACGTGAACGATTCCTTTCACTGGGAACTGCTGGAGTTCGATACTATCAGAACCTCATGAAGCATCGCGAGAGCAGGCTTTTGAGGCTGCCGGGTTAGATCGATACCTGTTTATCAGGACCCCCGGGTCCTTTTTTACCTCAGATTTCGAGTCACTGCTGCAGGATTAGTGCTTATGATCGCAAGTATAGAACTCAGTCTGCGGCCCCCTGATGCCTTTTTTCTCACGTCTTTGAATGAAATTACGGGATTCAAGGCTTTCGAGTATGGCTCTGAGACAGTTTCTGTCGAGATTCTTGAATCTTTTGTGTATTTCTCTGAAGGTTGCGCCGCAAGTTTTCTTTAATATGTTAATAATGGCCCGTTCAAGTGGTGTTTCCCTGATGGCTTCAGTAATTGATTTTATCGGGACTTCCCAGATTCTAGCCAGTTTTGCGATGATCTGATCCCGCAGAATCGGGCTTGTATCTATTATTTTGAGTATTCCCAGCAAGTTCTGGCTTTTATTCGCGTGAAAAATTGTTTCCCAGGGTGCAGATCGGGATAAGAGAAATTTCATCGCCGTCTCAAGGCTATCTTTGGAACGCGCCCAGGCTCCGAAATTTTTCATAGCCGGTGTTGGTATAAATGAAACTTCGGCGCCTTCTGCGAGCAGCTGCACAGCCAGAGAAAACGCTGACTCTTCAGAGAACCCTTTTCCCATGATTCTGACTTTTCGCCCGGCAAATCTTGTCGGCAATTTGCTGATCAGCCGCGGGTCAACAATGTATGGGGATATGGCAAATGAAAACTGCATTCCGCCAAGGGCTATCATTGAATAAAATGGATTTGAGGTAATCAAGATGGGCAGGGAGCAATTTTCATTTACCAGGTTGAAGCGCATGGGGAAATACATCATGAATCTTGGATTCTCAAGATCTGAAAGCGGTATGAAAAGACTGTGTTCGATGTTTCCAGATGCATTGAACACCGGGAGCTTTATGCCCAGTTCATCGTTGATATCTGTCAGCGAGCAGAGATTATCAATCAAAATGCCATAATCAAGACCTGCCGATTCTAATTTCTTCCTGTCAATATCAAGAATCTGGCGACTTTCGAGACCGGATATTATCTGGTTTTCTAACTGAACAGGGAAGAAAACTTCATTGGCTGTCTCACCGAGAATATTAAATGGGTTGCTGAAATAGCTTCTGAGTCTCTCATTGCCAGGCTTATCGGCCAGGAAATAAGCGGAAAGCATTGCCGGAAGAAAATTTCCGGTGTCGGTCAGGAGTTCCATTTCGTTGTGGTTGGGTAGTTTTTGCTCTTCCATACAGTATTATACCTGCCGGAAAATTTCGGCAGGTTTCGGCGTTCTTGCCAGGAGGCTGAATTCTGAAAAGTTTTCTTACAGACTTTCAGTTCTCTTTCGCCTGTCCAGGTCATTCGTAACCCTTATCTGGACGTGTTCTTACAGAAATTACGCATCTTACCGACCGTTCTTGTATAGTTAAATTCCGTGCTTAGGAATTTAACCGCCGACCGGGAATGAACTTATCCCCAGGAATGCAGTAGAAACGACGTCGTTTGCTGATCTGGCAAAAATATTAAAAGTTATGGGTTGCAATGTGTTGGTAAAAAGCGGTTTAATAAGGTAATGGAAGAGAAGAGCCGCTGGCCAAAGAGCTTTTTTGAGCACAAGTCGTCAAAAGATATGGTGACGGATTTTTGCGACCTTATGCAATGGTTGGCCAGCATGGGGTTTTCTAAAGATTACGGAACCTATGCTATTCGGCCAGGCAGATATGGCAATGAGAGGCCTGATCCATTTAGCTTAAACTCTGGTTTATGTGTGAAGCCTATTCAACTTGTTGGTAAATCTGACAAAGACAGTCGAAAAGAGCATTTGGATAAACTTCTTACAGATGTTCTAAGGCCTGCAGAGGAAAGAATTTTTTCTGAATTTGTTGATAGAGATCGGCTTTACGAAGGCTTAAGATTTCTGCGCATGCCTATGGATGCAATTGCCTTTTATCGGCCTTTTCATCTTCTTCCATGGAATGAGTGGGGCATATATTTCCATGCACGGAATCTCAGCAATTTTTTGGAGGCGATGTCTGAGCTGTCTCGTTGCTTAATGTCGCTGCACCGGGAAATATTAAAGGAGTTTGTCCTTTTCGAGATTTTTCATCATGAGTTCTTTCATCATATCGTTGAATCAATGATTACCACGATTGAAATGATTCTTTCTTAAATGGAACGAGATATGGATGGTATTTATTAGAATTATCGAATAACACCGTCATTGCACGTTCACAGACCTCTGGAGGAAGCTCTGGCCAATGCTTATGCCTATAATTCCTTCTCATTCCTTTCCAGAGTAACCTTTGGTTTTAAAAAGATTACTATTTCTCATTACCAGGATGTTATGAAACGTTATTGGCCAAAAGAAGACGCAGGTTACAGAGACGCCGGCAGTTATGTGGACGGAAAATATCTCGATGGTTCTTCTGATCTTCTGCAGGAAATTTTTGGCTCTTACGCATCTGCAAGAGGTCGGCCTTCTGGCCATCTGAGATCAATCATTCGGTCCGTTTTTCCACGAGGCACTACTGCGCTGTTTTCAAAACCCGATATTCCGACCTATGTTTATGGGACACAGCAGGAGGTCGAAGATTTTTTTCAAGAGCATCAATGGGCTCGCGAATCCTGCATATATTTACTTTCAGGCTACAGTCTGGATGAGTTCGACAAGTCGCTTTTGGTCAGGAAAAAGGAATACGACAAAAAGAAAAAAGACAGCGATAAAGGTATCGGCCCGTTTGGCTCGTTTGACGGAATTTAACCGCCGACCGCATTTATGATCCTGGAATTCTCTGATGTCCATTATGTCGCGCATTGGAGCGGTTGAAAAGACGATGAGATCAGGGTATTGCATAATTAAATGTTTGTGATATAGTAAATTTCGAACACTTGAAAAAGTGGGGGAAATCGTCTGCTTTGGCTATCTGGTCACGGTGACAAAATAGTTACAAAGTTTGTCGATTAAATCTTCAAAGTAGCATCGATACCGGGTTGTTCGATAGCGACCCTTGTTATAGAACTTAGACTGCCCGTCAATTAAAAAATCCGGGCTCGGCCCTGATGTGTCACTGCAATCAAGAAAAGCAATTAATCGAATGTTCATGTTTGTTGCCTCGAATCTGGCTATGAGCAGGCACCATATTAGCCCGAAAAACAAAAAACCCGCTCTGAGAGCGGGTTTTTTGTTGAGTGCACTAGCAAGGGTCGCTATCAAACAACAGCCTAAAAGCCTCATCAACAAAGAATCGCTAGTTCGATTCCGAAAAAGTTACCACCACTAGTTACCACCTCTACGCGTTTGCGTCTAAAGTAATTTTTTTAACACCTGTGAGTCATCGCAGCAAATTTTCACCAGGCAGAAAAAAACTCAATCGACTCGGGCTTCTGCCTTCGTGACCTCAAGCCTCAGCGTGATAAGCCTGGCGCAATCCCAGATCATTTGATGCAAAGATGACTGCGACTCCCCTTCACAATAGCAAAAGGAATGCACGATAGCCATATCTATAAGTTTTACGAGTTCCCTTCCAAACTCGCCCCTATCTTTAACGCACTCAGACGCGCAGTTTAACAGGTATTTGCCTTCTCCAGGGCAATTGTCGGCAAACTCTGAGCTTGAATTTTTAAGCTTATCCCTAGCCATTTCGAAATTTCTGATGTCTTCTTCTGATAACTGAAATGAAGGCAGGCTTCTAGCCATCTCCCAGCTGACTTTGAACGCCTCAACCTGCTCAGCAATTTTTCTAGTCTTCAAATCTGATTCTTCCGGTTTCGGTTCCGGCCAAAGTTCACCAGTAAAAGCCCAATAGATCAAAAAAAATGGAGCAATACAAACCAACAAAGGAATCAGCACGATCAAAACAGGAGGAAGAAGCAAAGCTATAAGAAAGGTCCAGACACCACCTAGCAAGCCACCAAAAATCAAAATAGGATAAGCAAAAACAGTTACAATGATTGCCAATAAGCCGGCCGGAACAATAAGAGCCATCAGGATTGAAAAATAAACAGCCTTCCCGAAAACCTTCCAAAGCTCAGAGAGCCATCCGCTCTCGACTAATTCATGCTTCTGCGCGTTGTAGACATCCATAACTATTCCTCTCGTGGCATTTTGAACCTCTTCGAAAAACAAACACTTTTCAGTGAGACTTCTTCTTAAGGCTCTCTTCTTTTTTGATTTCTTCGAACAGCCGCTCCGATGTACCTTCCGGCTGCCTTTTCAAAATATCGGCCAGTTCATCGAGGCGTGCATCAATTTTCTCTTTCTTCTTTTTATTTATGCGGGTTTTCTTCATATCAATCACCTTTGCGATTCTTTCAGTTCTTTGTCATCGGCATAGTCGAAAAACGCCTTGGCAATAGCCCGCAACTCAGCGACGCTCAAATCACGCCAAAAAGGATCTTCAGAACCCATCGCGGCAGACGTTTGCAGTTCTCTAACCAGCGCCAAAACACGCCTTCTCGAAGGGTCATTATTGTTAAAAAGCGTAACCGTAAACGCCAAATTTTTATCATGGTCGAGCTCGATACAGCCGGCTTTAGCATCCAGCTTCCTTTGCGCACGTTTTTCAAGCCAGGTTTCAACCTCTTCTCTCAAAAACAGAACACGGCCCTTAACACCTGGCCTCTTGAGAGGTCGAATGAACTTCCCCTGTGACACCCAATTTCGCAAGGTCCCAGTATTTATGTGAAGAAGATCTGCAACTTCTTTATAATTCATGGTTTCCATTATTATCACTCCTGTGGCAAGGCCGCCGCCTGGCAAAGATTGAGGATAGTTTTCGCCTGCCAGGTTTTCCCGCCACGCTTGGTAAGAATGCCCCTGGTCTCAAGTTCCTGCGCTATCCTCCTGTAGCTCAAGCCTGCCGCCCTAAGCTCTCGCATGAGGTTCAGTGCATTCTGCTCTTCCTGGTTAATCAAAAGAGTGACACCGTCTTCGGCAAGACTCCAGCCAAACGGAACTTCACCAGCCCGCTGCCCCTGACTTTTTTTAACTTGGAGAGCTGCCTTTGTTCTTTCCCCGATCGCTTCCCGCTCCCATTGTGCAACGCTCCCGAGAACATTCAGCACGAGTCTTCCAGCAGCGGTATTCGTGTTAATCGAATCCTGAACACTGATAAGCGCAACGCCGTTTTTCTCCAGGAGTTCAACCAGCGCTCCAAGGTCTTTCACAGACCTTGTAAGTCTATCGAGCTTCAGAATGATTATCGCATCAACCTGCCTGTTTTTTATCAGGCCGATGATTTCCTGCATAGCCGGCCGATTTAGGCTCTTAGCAGAGTGGCCAGAATCAGTCTTTACTTCAACCAGGCTTATATCCATCGCGTCGGCATACGATCTGATCTTGCCTTCCTGATGCTTCAGGCTTAAACCACTTTCGCCCTGGTCTTGCGTGCTCACCCTGATATAGCCTATTGCGTTCATCATCGACACCTCTGATGTAATTTTTTGTAATTGATCTAATTTAAAGATATATCATTTTTTGTCATCGGTCAAGTTGTTTGTAATTTTTTGTAATTATTTGTGTATCACCGTTCCGTGTTACACACTTTTCAGGGCAATACACGCTCTGCCTGGCAGAAAAAGAGCTGGAATTTTCCGGCCGCCACTCCGCTTTCTCAACAACTATCACAGCTGCGGTCGTTTTCGGCCGAAACCTTTCAAGCTTTGCAATCAGCACAGTCTTTGCAACCCTGCCGACGCGCCAACGAAGCGGCAAGCAAAAGCATTGCAACGATTTGCAACGGCTTGCAAAGGTTGCAGAAAGTCCGGCGAGAATTTTAAGCAAGAGGCTGAATGCAAGATCGGGCAGGCTTTCCACTCAGAGCTGCACCAATTTGCACCATTTGCACCACCTTGGCGAAAAGAAAGGATGTGGCAAGAAACACACATAGAGCGTCACTTAGAATCCAGCCCGAGTGAGCTTGCCACATCCTCTGCTGAAAATATAACCAATTGCACCAATAATGTCGAATGGGAAAATTCCGCTAAAATACATAAGGCTGAAGCCCAGCAAGCTTTCGACCAGGTGGAAAGTTGTCGATGATGATTTGACTTTTTTATCGAAAGGGATATCATCTTTAGTAGAAGAAGCCGCTGCATGCACGTTCTGGTGGGTATCGCTTAACTGCGTGAAACCAGAGATAAGGCTTTCAGAAGTGATTCTGTCAGCCGATTGCTGCCGGCTTCTTTTTTTTACCTCCGGAACTTGTGAGTTCCCGGGCAGGGAGGGTTGTGCCAATGTGTGCCATTTGTGACAGGCGCTCAAATTTGATTCAGTCTGCATGGCGAT
>CAZFUG010000008.1:14102-46395 GCA_964522035.1 uncultured bacterium | reverse complement strand
GACGCCTCGCTGCGCCTCAAATTCAGCTCGCAGAATGATGAAATGGCTTCGTGTCTTGGCCTGGGCGCAATTTTCCCGACCAGCGACATTGATATCGGCAATACCGATACCAACAACGCCTGGGAAATCTTCGCCGGTCTTTCGAGCAAGCGCAAAGAAGGCGGCAATATTCACCTCAACGGTGGTTATCAGGCCGGCGATGGCAATACCAACCATGAAGGTGTTTTCGTGAACGCCGGTTTCGATTACAGTGCCAACGAATCTTTTACCTTCATGGGAGAAGTGAACTTCTACAATCGTGTTAACAACGGCAGAAGCACCGATCTGACTCTGGGCATGCGCTATCACGTAAAACCAGGCATGTCACTGACTCTTGCTGCGCCGATTGCACTGAGCAACGACATGTTTTTTGGCTATGACTACCGCCTGCAGAGCATGCTGCAGTATCACTACTGACCTTAAACCTTTTCTAAGCGATGCAGGCCCGGAAATTCAGCGGGCCTGCTTTTTTTATCGCCGATTCAACTCACCATTCGTAGTAGCTGTTTTTGCCTGAAATGTCCGGACTCTGGCCGGGCGCAATGATTTTGGCTCTATCGGTCCATGAGGTTGGCCTGGTCTGATTCAGTTTGGATTTTTCAAGCTGAATGCCGTCAAACCATGCCGCATGCCCGAGTCCATCAGGGCTCATGTTCTGCAGAAGAATATAGGTTTTGCTCGCAACCGCAGGGTCGAAACCGTAGGGAAACTGTATGAAGACTCTGTACCATGGCAGGTCGACTCCGGGAGTATATCTAACCAGGTGTTTCTCCAGAACTGCTCCGGTTGCGCCAACAAGGGTGACATTGCCATTCTCGTCTACCTGTATGCCGCTGTAGCCGGTCTGAATACCGACTTCGTCAGTCATGAGAAAGCCGATTCTGGCTGAAGCAGAGCCCGGGCAGACATAGGCCGAAAGAAAGTAGCTGCTGGTCAATGGAGCGACCGGAAAAGTCTTCGTTGCCACTTCCTGCCAGACACTGCCCTTGTCGAGACCCTGAGGGCCGCCGGGGATAATCTCGCAGCTTATGAAAACTGAGTCTACAGCGGTGCCGGCCTGCAGGAACTGTTCACCTGGTCCGTATGGCCCGCCAAGCTCCTGATCGGGAGCAATCCTGCCGATTATCAGTTCTGCGGTGGCGACCGCCCCTGGGTTTATCGGCTCAGGCTGAGAGAATGAGAATGCCAGGCTGGCGACCGGTATCAGAACCCCCGGAGCCTTGAACAAGTCGCTTTTGGTCCAGGTCAGGCCGTTAAGTGGCGTATTGCCGGCATTTCTGAAGCCAAGGCGCAGAACTGGCGAGAAGATGTTACGGGCGATCTTGCCCGCGTCAAAGTTCGCCGGAATAATATCAAGGCGGGGATAAGAGTTGATGGTCAGATTGACGGGAACGGTAAGAAAGGATTCATATGCTTCACGAACGTTATTGTCGTTGCGGTCGTCATAAATGGTGAAAACCCCTGCATAAATGCCCGGAGGATACGCGGTTGCCGGTGAAACGGTCGTCGAAATTTCGGCGGGTTCATTTTGCCCGGGAAGAAGGGCGCTGAACGTGGCCGGAATAATTTTAACCGTTGACGAAGCGATCGTGGTTGCGCCATTGACAAGATTGGAAACACTGTAGCGGGGTTTTCTGAAGGCGATGCTGCCTGTATTGCTGACTGTGAAGGTTCCTGAGGCAGTGGGGCCGATCGGGTCGCTTGCGGGAATGACTATCGGGTCAGGGTTGACCGTGAAGAATGGCGTGACGACCTGAACCGTGACAGTCAGGTTTGCAAATTGTTCACCAGCATCGAAAAGGTTGAGAAGCGGGTTGATATCGTCGTCGAAAAATACCATTGTGCCGTTGTAAAGACCATCCGAGGTCGTTGTCGGAATGGCAAGGGTCAGTGTTGAAACAATGTTTTCCGGAAAGCCGACCGGGGGCGCTGCAACGATGCCGATCGGGTCAGGAGTAATGACGACACTGGTTGAGGCTATTGGAGTTGGACCCGTCAGAATGGCTTTTGACCAGCGTGCATCTACAAGCCAGGTGTTTCCGACATTCTGTGCCAGTATCGAGGCGGTTGCCAGGTCGCCGCGTGCCATGACTCCGAAATTGATCGATGTGGGCGAAGTTTGAACCGCCTTCAGGGTCGTAACTGTCAATTTAACCGGAATCGACGCGGCGGTTTCTTCGGGTTGCCTTATACTGTCGTTGTTTGCATCTTCCCAGGACCATAGAGTTCCTTCGTAAAGGCCTGAAGGCTGGCCGAATGGCACAAAAACAGTCACCGAATTCGAGCGGCTCTGATTTATTACCAGTGACCCAAGCAGTGAAGATGGTGAATACTGGAAGCTGGTAGAGGCGATTACGGCACCTGAAGTTGCGACCAGATCGGTCCCCCGCACTCTGACCCTTGAAAGGGCCATTGAACCTGTGTTTCTCGTTGTGACAGAAACAGAATTGGTCGAAGAGGCGGCGTTGCCGCTCATGATCACTTCTACCGGCGCTGTTATTGCAATGGCCTGGTCACCGATTTCGATTCTGAGCTTGATGTCGCACCATGGTTCATCTGCTGTATCGAAAATGTCGTCGGTGTCGAGGTCGCCATAGACTGTCATTGAGCCGACGAAGACCCCATCGGCATGGGCCGCCGGAACCGCCGCACCGAGGTCAAAATAGCGCAATTCGCCCGGAGCAATGTTGAAGACATCATTGGGAACCGTTATATGAGCATCGTCAAAAATATCGCTGCCGTCTGAGAGATCACTGGTAACGAACCTTAGCCGATTGACAGGCACGCTGCCGCCATTTCTGACGCCTACCGAAATGGTTTTGGTTGTGTTGGGTTTTACACCGCCGAAGTCTTCGGTCGATTTGAGCGAATAGAGCTTGTAATAAGGGCGTACGACCAAAGAGGCAATAGCCACATCTTTTGCCTCAAAAGCTTCGATTGTCTGGTTAAGGTTCAGGTCTTCATACCAGGTAAACGATGCCAGATAGGTTCCGGTCGCTTTGCCGCCCGGTACGTAAACGTAAGCCGGTGTGGTTTCAGTATCGGCAATGTCGATGAAAGCCGGTGAAGTGAGGTTGATATTGTCTGAAGCGATGGTTCCTGACTGGTCCTGGTTGATAAACTCTGTTGAAATGCCTTTCAGTCTTGAAAGCGGTAATTCGCCGGTATTTTCAAGGGTTGTGATGAAAGTTGGCAGAGTAAAGGTCGGGGTTGCATTGCCGAGCGCCATCGGGTCAGGGGTGACGACCAGAGTCTGGGTTCCGACCGCCCATTTGACCGTGAAATCTTCGCTGAATCCGCCTGGTATATCGTCGCGTATCGTGCCGGTAGCATAAAAAACCCCAGGTGGCTGTGCCAGAGGAACGGTTACCGAAATACTGGCGGTCTGATAACCGTTGTAGGCCATCGCTCCGAAAGTCAGGGGCGTAATGGTGATGCCATGCACAGACATGTCATCGAACTTGAGATCTGTCAGATTCTGATTGCCGACCCCGATGATCTCGAGCTGAAGTTCAGGGCTGGTTCCACCAGCTTCAACGACGCCAAGATCGATGAGATTGTCAGTGAGAACGGCTCTGGCAACGGATTTAACCTCTACTCTGGTCATGATCAGAGTGTGAGGTTCTCTTGACTGCTGCGCCAGCTCAAGGGTGTTCGAATCATTGTGGTCTTCGAACATCGCCATAGTGGCCACGTAAACCCCGGGTGGCTGGAAAAAGGGTATCTGCAGTGAAGCATTGATAGTTGTCGAAGCCCCCAGGGCAACGCCGAACGGCGTTGCCGGATCGGTCAGAAGGTTAGCGCCAGAAATGGTTTCTGAAACGGATTTGCGCAGGTCAACTCGGGCCAGTCTGATGCGCTCAAGAGCGTGATTGCCGGTATTGGTAAGACGGTTTTCGATTCTGCTGCTGATGCTGCCAGGTTCTGCCATACCGAAATCCCATACAATCGCAGTAAGCGGAGTGTGACTGAGATTGGCCGGCGGGATGATGCTTTTCGCAACGGAGGCACTTTGCCAGCGAAGTTCTGCCGCCGAATTCCCGTCGCAGGAAAAGAATTCCATCACGATCGGCACAGGTACACCTGCGGTCAGAGGGATTACACCGTTCACTTCTGTGAGCCCCTGGCGCATCCAGCGCTCGATCAGCTGTACGCCATTGACCCAAAGTCTGACGCCGTCGTCGGTGTTGGCGAAGAAGGTATAGTTTTGACTGAAAGCCGGGGTCACAAAACCACTCCAGCGGATCGCGTGGTAGTCGGTGTTGATTGTTCCAGGAATCGGTGAAGCTCCGCCCCAGTTGTAGTTCAAATTCGGGTTGATAACCGTTGTGATCGGATCTCCTACAGGCATCGGCGGCGAAGCGTTCACCGGGGCGATGTGGTAGTATTCGCCACGCAGACCGGCTTCTGCCGCCGGTAGTGGCAGGGTCTGCAGCCTCATGCATTTTCGGTATACGGTTATCGGGTTTGTGGCATTGAGCGCCGTGCCATGCCAGATGGTTGCACCGCCATTCGCGTCATCGTAAAGTCGCCAGGAATTGCCAGGCATTACCAGCGTCGAGCTTGCGTTCAATGCCGAATCGAGTATTGCCTGCATGGTCAGGTTATAGGTGTGGGAGGCCCCGGACGGAAATGCCGGCGAAATACCGCCGGGCCAGTTGATTCTGTTGAACACGCCGCCACTGTGGTTTACGTAGGTCTGGTTGAAGGTATTGAGGTTCTGCCTGACGTTGGTGGTCCAGGTGGCCAGATTTCTGACCGTCAGGGCCGCATTCACATAGTCTCCGACGTAACATGTCGGGCTGGCCATAACCAGTTCTATCGAATATGGCGGAATTCTGAAGATGTCGAAAAACTGAACGGCAAAGATATTACCGACGGCCGAATCGTTTCCGTCGTCGACAATAACCATCCATTGCTTGATTTTCTCGGTACCCCGGGGTACGGTCTGCCCCGGGTGGGAGACGATGCCGGTGGCGCCTGTATTCAACGGCGTCAAAACCCCTACGCCGACCCCTGTTGGCGGGTTTGGTGAATTGGCATCATAAAAGCGTATTCTCACATCGGTTGAAGTTGGCAGGCCTGATGCTCTCGGGTAGACGGTTGCCCCCTCATTGAATGCATATCTTACTGTAAGGAAGCTTGCATCAGCGTAACAGGTGATTGTCGGAGTCTGGATTGTCCAGACCAGGAGCCGGTTGAGAATGGTTATCGGAGCTGTCGGGTTGTTCGCATCGGTATAACTGATTCTGGCGGTCAATGTGGCAGGCCCTGCCGGGGCTCCTGCATTGATATTCACCCTGAACGTAAAGGTCGCGGTGCTGTTGCCTGGTACAGTCGCCGGAACCGTCGGCGATGCCAGGGCGAAGGTGGCAAAGGTAACGCCGTTGTTCGGAGGCATGCGCAGGTCGGCAAGACTGATTATGGCGTCGGCCTGGCCGGTGTTCTCAAGGGCGGCCATGACTTCGATGCTGCGTTGATCCCGGTAAACAATCGTTGGTGTGGCGGTAAGGGAGACGATGTTCACGACCGCCGGTGTCTGTATGAGACAGATATTTGAATCTGTATAGGCCGCCTGAATCGGTTTGTCGTTACTGGCGTCAAAGCCGCCGGCGCCGGCAGAAATCATGAAGTTGCCCTGACCGGTTGCCGTAAATTTGTAGGTGATGGTTGCGGTGCTTTCGCCTGGCACATCTATCGCTGCCGGCAGCGGGCCTGAAGTGAGGTTGGCGGTTCCGGGGCCTGTAATGGTCAGAGGGTCAGGAACCATACCGGCTGCTTCTGCGCCGCCAATGTTTTTAATCGGCATGAGCCCCTGAAATGCCTGCCCGACCGATACTTTCTGCGGCAAGGTGATTGTCGCAGATACCGAGGCGCTTGTAACGACTCTGAAGCTTGTCTGCGAGGGAGAGTAGGTGTTTACCGGGTTGGTTATTTTAACTGTATAAACACCAAAGTCTGTGGTCGGGTTGATCGACCATTCTCCTGCGAGCTCGCCGTCGTTATCAGAAAAGCCTATCGTTGTCGCTGCGATGATCTCTGAGCCGGAGGCATCATACCAGCGGATTGCATATTCTTTAAGCGGAGCAAGGTTTTCCGCCAGGGCATAAATATCGGTTATGCCGGCATCAGGCCGCGAAAAGGCAGTGGTCGGATAAAGAAACGAAGGGTCTTTATAAGAGAGAATTTTTTCGGCAAGAATGGTCCATTCGCCCGGAACAGCCGCGCCTGAAACCGACAGGGCCGCGCCCGTATTGGCATCGGTACCGGTCACATCGGCATCGATAACCGCTGTTCCGGTTGCCGTAGTTTCGACAATCGAAACCAGAACCTTGATGAATTTGCTTTGCCCGCCGGTAATCGTAACCGGCATCGTTTCGCCGGGAATGATGTTTTCATAATCACCAAGTGAAATGAGCAGAGGTATCGAAGCTATCTGCGCATCGGCTTCGCCATTGTTGATGACCTCAACTTCGACCGGAACGTTTGCCTGCCCGCGGTAAACGATCGCCGGGGTTTTGATCAGTCCGATCGAAATACTGGCGGGCGATTGAATAATCCAGGAATCAAATACCAGAGGATTGCTCGACTCTGTTATCATTCCTGGCACCCAGGCGTTTGTTCCTGAAGCAATGCCCTTGATGTATGCAACCCCCGAAGGAGAAGTCGGCTGAACCGCCACTGTGTAGTTCAGGGTTATTGACTGCCCGCCATGAATAACCGGCATATATGCCGGTTTGAGTCGAGTGGCCGGAATGATCTGTTTGGCCTGAGACGGTGATGACCAGCTTAATTGAGCTCTGGCAGTGCCGTTTCTCTCATAGTAATCGATGACAATCTCTGCCGGGGTGCCGGCGGTAAGCGGTACGCTTATTGAAGTTCTTTCAGAGGCAGCAGAAACCCATGAGTCAATGATCAACCGACCGTTTACCCACATTCTTACGCCGTCATCGGCCCAGAAAAAGAAGCTGTAGTTCTCATTGAATTCCGGTATTACATAGCCGCTCCAGCGAACGGCAAAATAATCGGTATTGATGGTTGCCGGAATCGGGCTGGCGGCCCCCCAGTTGAAGTTTACCGTGTTATCGAGTCTGGTTGTGATTGCCTGTGTTGGAAATGGCGGCGGGTTAGCCGTCGTTGTGTGAAAGTATGAACCGAGAAGGCCCTGATCAGCCGGGTCGAACACAAACTCCGGCGAAAGAGTGTATTGCCCGAGTGAAAAGGTCAGCGATGCGGTTCGCAGCACCAGCGGAACCTGAGGCGAGCCGTTGCTGATAGTCATTGTGACGGGTATACCGCCCTGCCCTTTGTTGACTTTTTCAAAAGCGGTGTCGACCGAGTTGATTATGAGATCTGCCCGTCTTCGTATTGCATAAGCACTGGTTATCAGGGCAGTCGAATTGGTAAGAGTTGCCAGACCATCACCCGCCGCCAGGTATCCGCCAACGGTTGTCCAGTTATCGATATTTCCGGAATCCGTGGCAACGGTTATCGAAAAGCTTATGGTTGCTGAGTTGTCTGGCAAAACACCGGCAGGCAGCGCTGAGGTGTGAAGCCATGTCTGGCTCGCAGTGGCAGGAGTGAATGTTAACGAGGCAGTGATTGTGTTGACCGGGTTTGAATACTTGCTTGTGTAGGTCATCGACGCCAGAAAGGTCTGACCCTGTGAAACGCTCAGACCGTTGAACTGATTCGTGACACTGTCTATGGTTACGTAACCGACGCTGAACTTTACCCGTCGCAACACCGGGTTTTCGCCACTGTTGCTCTTTTTGAAGACGGCTTTGTATTGAACATACCGGTTGGTCGGCAGTGCCAGGGCGATTACCCCGGTTCCGGCAGCGAGGTTTGAGCCAACCAGGTGCCCGGCGGCCCAGGCAGGAAAAGTCGTGTTTGTTGAGCTTCTTACATAGAGGTCAATCAGACCGGTACCGGTAATTTCGTATTCCATGTTGGTCCAGGTCGGGGCAGAACTGCGGCCGTCGAAAATTCTCGATTCATAGTCGGCGACGCAGGTGGCACCGGCCATGGCGCAGGCGTTCGTCGGGTCGGTGTAGCCGAGGTTGACAGTCCAGCCGTGACATGACTGGAAATAATGTATGACATTCTGCCCCGAGCCATCGCGCAGAGAAGCTGTTTCCTGATTTGTCGTGCCATCAGTGATTCCCATCCAGCGGCTGCCATCGGTGGCGCTGATGCCAGCCGTATGGTGCGGCGGGATATTTATCGGATTCGGGTTATCGACCGAAGTGCTTGCCAGTGCGGCAAAGTTAATGGTGTCGTAACGTAAGGTTATATCGCCCTGGCGATAAAGTGCCGCCTGAAAAATGTAACTTTCGGTCGGTGCGTTGAAGCGGTTGGCTCTCCAGGAAAAAACAGCGTGATGTCGGGTTGGTGTTCCGGCTTCAATGTTGTGGTAATAAAGACCGGAACTCCCTGGAACGGCACCATTCTGCATAAGATTACACCATAAAGGTGCGATGAAGCGGTTTGGGCTGGCCCCGGTGAACCCGCCCCATGTATTAAGGGGCTGAGAATCAGGTGGAAAGGATACATAACCATTGGTAGAGACATTGACAGTATTGGTCGCAAGGTCGAAATATGGAAAAGTGAAGCCAAGTCCTCTTGTGGCAGATAGATCGTCTATCGGGCTTGGGGGGCTCGCAATAAGCCTGCCGGCATCGTTATAGGTTATGCTCCAGGATTCGATGCCGCCGCGGTTGATTCTTCTCGAAAACCATGGTGAAACGGCAAACTGCGAGGTTGTTGAAAAATTGTCAGAAAATCCCGGATTGGTGTAGGTCGGAGCGGATGCGTCGGGGTTGCCCCAATAGAGCCAGTAGATTTCCTGAACACCGGTATCCTGACTGGCGATGAAGTGAACGTCAAACCCCGTCACGGAACCGGCAGCCACCGTTTCATTGTAAATAACGCGGGGCAGTTCGTTGCCGTATTGGTCGGCAACTCTGACCTGCGCTGCCGCACTGGTGGTGATTTGCCCGGCCGGAATCCCTGCGATGACGATTCTGCATGGGGAGTTGATTCGCGCCGGGCTGAAATCGTTTACCGGAGCTGGAACTCGAACTGTCGCGACATGGGGAGTAACCGCAACAGGTCTTCTTATTCTCCAGAAATTGCCGCCATTATTGCTGAACAGCATTGTTTCGACCCCACCGGTGACGAGTGGCTGGGCCATTACACGGTTTTGCGAGTTGTTGAAGAATGTCGAAGAGGCATTGTCTTCATAGGGGCTGTTCGGGTTAACGTAAAATGGCAGCGAACTTGAATAGGAAACCCATCTGCGGTTTGCCGGGCCACCCCACCAGTCAGGTGCTCCTATAACCACCTGCAGGTAGTATGGCCCTCCGGCAGGCATTACCCCGCCGCGCGTGGCTCTGATAATCTGGCGTTGTGCATAGTCGGCGCCTGCATAATTTGCGCCGCCATCTGGCGTGGTGCGCGTGTAAAGGAGTGTGTCGGTCCACTGCCCGGGATAGGGTTTCCATGAGCCGTAATGGATGCTGTCGATGGTGCTTGTTGCCATTCCGGTATTTGTAAGGCCAACGACCGGAAGAAATCTCATGACCTGTTCTGACGGTGGCGATACAAGGGTATCTGTGCCGATTGAGCGCAGGGTGTAATAGAATTCCTGGGCGTAGCTGTAACCTGCAGTGTTATCATTGAAAGCCAGGGTGGCCGCGGTGACAGTTGCGATCGGAACGGTGTTTCCGTAAGTAGTGCTGCGGCAGATGATGTAATTGGCAACGTAACCTGCCGGGTTCTGCGGGTGGTGGCCCCATGTCAGTCTATTATCTGCGATTCTTGAGGTGACAGTGATGTTGATCGGTGGATTTGGCTGAGCCTCAGCAGGTCTGATCGATGCGGCGAGGCAGAACAGGAGCATAATGATGACAAGCAGCTGCTGGCAGTTAATCTTCTTTTGTAGCAGTTTATAAATCTGTCTTTCCATGGTCTCAACCTTTCCTGTTCCAGAAATAAAGCTCGGCTTCAGCTTCGAGGGGTTTGTAAATTTCGATTCCGGGGTCTGAAGGGCCGTCGATTACCAGCATTTCAACCGGTTGCAGCGCTTCCGGGCTGTCTTTCAGATTGAATATGCCGGGAAAATTAACGATTACGATATCGAAGTTTTTTTGACAGGCCTGCAGCAGGCTTTTCCATTGTTGCGGCTGCAGAACGGTCAATGGCATGACCTGGCTGCCGCGGGCCAGAATTCTGAGGTTGGGATTACTGCTTTTCTGGCAGAAGGTTTCGGTGTCGAATGGCTGAATGCTGCATTCTGAAAGGCCGGGCGAGCTTTTGCAGTTCTTGATCTCATGAATATAGGGTTTGGAGCTGTTGGCATCGATAATCAGAACATGAAACTCTGATCTGGAAAAATGCGTTGCCAGTTTCAGAGCAAGGGCAAGGCGGTTGAAACTTTCTTTTTGCGATGAAATGCCGATAACCCGGATCATTCTGCCGGTAACCAGTTCCTGAAAAATCTGCAGGCGGCCTGGCGGAGAGGTTATGGCGGCAGGCGGATCCAGACTGGTGCCCAAAGGAACTGTTACATCACTGGCATTGACCGTTTCTGGTGTGTTTGTCAGGTCATCGTTGGCTAAGGCTTGCGGCAACGAAACCTCAGGCTCACTCAGTTTGATGCCGGCTGTTGTCTGTACACTCTGTTTTTTAAAGACAATCTGGCAGAGTTTTTCAGGAGAGAAGAATCGCAGAAACAGCCTGATTGAAGCTACGGCCAGAGTTGTCAGTAAAAATACCCAGAAAAGAAAAACATACAGGCCTGAGCGCAGGTAAAAAAAATGAATGAGGGCTTTTAAATAGGCGATCCTGGTGAGCCCTGAATGTTTCAGATGGTGTTGTGCAATATTATAAGAACCGCGCTGGAGTTCTGCATCGAAAAGCTTTTGTCGAAGACTGGCACTCTCATTTTTATTCAAAAACTCATTGCTGAGTTTTATGGCCTTTTCAATGTTTCCGGTTTCCCAGTGGCACAGGGCGATGAATTCATCAAGCTGTGGCCGTGGGCGGGAAAACTGCTTTTTGAGTTCAATGGCCAGCTGCAGGCTGTCGGTTGCTGGCATCAGACCGAGAATGCGCTGCAGTTCAAAATCTCTCGCGGCGAGAAAATCCGGGCGCGGGGTGAAGCTGACTACTCTTTTGCCACCGAAGATCCTTGCGGCGGCCTTGCTTCTTGCCAGTTCAGCCTTTAGTGACCGGCTGTCGGATGCGTTTCTCGTCTGTCGCAGATGACTCAGCTCGATGTTTGAGGCTTTTGGTGGTGCCTGGGAACTGGCAAAAAGACCCTCTGTCAAAAATAACAGAAGGATTATCAGAAAAATTGCTCTCAACCTTTTTTTTATACAACTTCCCCCACGTTTTAAAATCCATTATAATTCTACCAACTGTTAAAGTCGTTAGGCAATAGTAATACTGGTTATGATCGGGAAAATTTGAGAAGTGAAAACATGAACCGTAAAGGAACCGTTATTCTTCTGCTCTTGATCCTGCTGTCGATAGGCGCCATCATCGCTCAGCAGATGGGCCCTTCAGAAGAAATGCTCAATCGTCGTCTGGCCGAAAATGGTTTGACCACTGATATAAGTCAGATTCGTGAAGCGTTCGATCTTATGCGGATAGCATCTCAGTCATGGCAACCCTGGGAAGACGATTTTGACCCCGATCATACAGATGCTCCGGCCTCAATCGCCAAGATTCTCACTACTCTTCAGGCCGAAGGTTTTCTCAGAAACAGTGAAGTTTATGACTCGACGACAAGAAAACATCTCTGGGGTACAGGCGCCGGCAAGCAGTTCTGGCAGGCCTCGGTGAATCTTGCCTCCAACTCGAGTTTTCAGATTTATACCGGCGAAGCCAAATCCTGGGACTGGAGTCAGACCGATACGTCTGCTGCAACCGATTCTTTTTTTCTGAATGAACAGGGCATAGATGATTACCCTTTTCAGAACAAACTCGGCGAATCAGCCGGAATGAGCGGCTTCTCGCTTAAAGTCATCAGATAGCATTAAATGTGAGATTCCTGACTAACCGAAATTAAAGGATCTGGTGACCGGCTTAACTGGCGGCCAGACAGGCGCAGGGTTATCTGACGGTATAAGAATAAGACTCAGGAGTGACCGGGCGAGAATTTCCGTCTGCGGGCTTTCGCTTCGTCTTGGCCCGGCAATATTCAGAATACATGGTTTGCTTTTATACAGCCAGTTAAGAACTTCTGCCAGTTCAAACCAGCCGGCCTCGCTGAGGCTGCAGCCATTCAGCTGCGACGGCTGTATGCCCATTTCAGGTGCTTCTGTTGTTGATGGATCCAGGGCCTTTAACACGGGATGACGGTCGAAAAATGCCTCAGAATTGAGAATATGAAGTGGTTTGCGCATTTTCTGGCAATATTCTATCGTCAGACGGGTGCCATTTGATGTTGAACCACCTGCAATGATGAGCGTGGCATCAGAATCTCTGACATTGAGACGGGTGCGCTGCTGATAAAGTTCAGAAGAGGCTTCGCGCAGCGGGTAATATTCGGCAATGGGGCCGTCTTCTGCCCGCCTGCCGGCTGGGCACCAGCCCGAACACGGAATCTTCATGGCCAGTGCAAAGTCGAGTGCAGCGCGGTCTACACCAGTCTGTCCGCCTGAGATCAGCATTGAAATCGGGTATTTTGGGGAACTCATCATCTTGTAATTATAAATCTTCGAGTTCATGGCTTGAACCCTCTATGCCAAAAAGCATCTGCTGCTGATAATAATACATTTTTTCTGGGGCCCGGTCTTTTTCAAGAGGTGCCAGCGAACCACGTTCAAAAAGGGCATCGAAGAGATAAAGCCGGTCCGGGTAAAGGCTGGTCATGCGCAGCCACAGATCTCGCCTGACTTCGTAAGCGGCATTTTCAAAGAGGTGGCAGAGCAGTTCTGAGTGCCCGCCTGAAACCAGTCGGTCAAGTGTGGCAGAGGCCTGTTCGACTGCAAAAGCTTCGTTCTGCCCGACAAAGCTCAGCACCCATAGATCGCGGCTGCAGAGAAGGCGACGCTCAGCATGCCAAATTCCTGGCAACGCCCCGGCCGCATCATTCTGGTTGCAGATAAAGATGTCTCTCGCCGGCAGCGGAACAGAACTGAACATTCGGCTGTCAAAAGCTGACGAAGAGATGTTTAATCGACATTTGTGACAAAGGCTTGCGTTCATTGAAAAGCTCCTTTCAGATACTGCAGGCTGATCTGGTCTGTCTGATACTGCATGGATTGTGCATGATTGCTTTCAGATATTTTTCACGCAACGGTTCAAGGTCATTGAAGGTGTCGAGAGGGCTCAGGCCGGCTGAAGAAAATACCGGGTTCAAAAGCCAGAGGCTGCGGGGTTCGTAGACTTCGAGCCAGCGCCAGAGCAGTGGCTGCAGATTTTCCCTTGCTGATTGGAATATTGCGAGTAAGAGACCTCGGTCACGCCCGATAATGGCTGATTTCAGCGAGGCAAAAACAAGTTTTTCGGCCAGCTGGTCGCCGTGGTAAAGCTTTCTGACCACATAAAAATCAAGCAGGCAGCGGCAGCCCAGTTCGCTGGCGCAGAAGCCACCTTTGCAGCGTGTTTCAGACTGCCGGCAGACCGGGCGCTGGCAGCGTTCTTCAGCCGAGCCTGTTACCGGATTGAACGGGCATTCATTGCAGCACATCATAAATTAGCCTCCGTTTTTGTTTTCACAGGTAAATCAACTGAAAAACAAAAAAGGGAAAAAATATTTTAAAATTCTGAAAAAAAACCTTCTGGAATGCCGCAAACTCTTCTGTTATGCTCGAAGACAGATAGTTCTCCGTCACATTTGAATCGGTGATTTATCTGCCGGCGGGCTGTTGTTTCTGGCGATTGATAGACCAGGTCGACGAATCGGTTCAGCTCCGGTATGCGGCAGGCAGTAATTAGAACCTGTGCCAAAGGCAGGATGAGGGGCAAAATATGCTGGACACATTTGTTGAAGAGGCACTTCAGAAATTTCTGGCGCAACCTGGCCCGGAGACGGCCTTTGCTCTGATCCTCAACTGTCGCGGCTATCTGAACAACATTGCCGCCAGTTGGCGTGAGCTGAGCCTTTCGCGCGAAGAAAAGATCAGAGAACTCGCCAGTGAAATGCTGCTGGTTCTTCTCGAAGATTTTAATGCCGGCCGGGCACTGCACCCACGCTCGGTTCTGGCATACGTTCACCAGAAACTCAGACGTTTGACCCGGCCATATCATACGCGTGAAACCGCATTCGGGCTTGCCGGCGATCTGCCCGAAGTCGGTCGTACCGGTTTTACGCCGCTTCGGCTTGCCTTTGCCGACGAAATTTTTACAACGGTGCGAAATTGTCTGGCGGGTTACCCGGATGCAAACACGGCCCAACTCGCCTTTCTGTTCGTGCATGTTTTTCCTGAGATTCCGTGGGCCAGCCGACTGTTGGCCGATTATGAAAACGTCGACCCGGTCCGTCGTCTCGAAGCCGATAAAAAGAGAATGCTCAGCTTCAACCAGAGCCTGCGCATCAGGTTTCGCGACCTGAAAAATGGCGACTGGCGGGAAATTACCGAATGGTCCGGCGGTGAGAGAAGCCATCTGGCATGGCGCATAATCGGCATTTCACCGGCAGAAGTAGAGCCTGAAACCGAAACTGAGCTGCAGTGCCTCGATACCTGGCGTGAAAGTATCGATCGCCGCCAGCCGCAGTCACAGCAAAATCTGCTTGCGGCCCTGCAGGTTTTCTCGTCTTTGCGCCGCCGGAGATCGGTCACTGATGATTCTGAACAGCAGATGCTGGCGGCTGAAGAGGCCGCTCCATGGGGTGATACGCCTGATCTGCTTCTGCAGCTGATCGGGCGCCCGTGCGAAATCAGTGGTGTGGCGGCCGAAACTGAAGAATGGCCAGACTTTGATTCTGCTTCCCGGCGGGCAGTAGACATTGAAGATCCTGAATTCAATCGTCTGGCCGAGGAAATCAGCGGCTGGTTCGCCGAGATTTACCGTGCCAGGAGCAAAAAAACGGGGCAAAACTCTGACAAAGTGGTAAAATAAAGCTGATGGCAAATATGGAGAAAGCAATGAACCTGGCGACCGGTTGTATCGTCGAATTTTCAGCGAAGGGAAGCCGGCCGGAAACCGGTGTAATATTGAGTGCGGCCGGCGGCAGTGTCAGACTTCTGCTGTTGAACGGCAAAGAAACCAGTATTCCCGATAAAAAAGTTTTGCATGTCACTTCACGCGCTGTTACTGGTGTTGCAGACCGTGAGACATGCCGGCAGAATCTTATTAAAAGCGATCAGCGCCGTAATGAGACAGAAACCGGTATAGACCTCGCCGAACTCCACAGTCTTCTGGTCGAGGAAATTCGCCCATACAGTCTCAAGGAACTTGCGGGCTTTCTGTTCGCCCCTGATGACGACGATGCGGCCGCAGCCCTGCTGCGCCGCCTGAGCGAAGACCGCCTTTATTTCAAAAGCAAGGTCGACACCTGGCACCCGCTGTCGCCGGATGAGCTTAAAACGGCACTTGAACAGCAGAATCGAAAAGAGCAGGTCGAACGCGAAGAGGCAGTGCTGGTCGAGCACCTTAAAAAACTTGGCGACAGAAGCTCTGCCGGTGATTTTCCGGTCGAGCATCTCAATGATCTTAAAAATCTCGTTGCCTGTGGTGAAGAGGCAAAAATCTCGAAACGACTGGCAGCTGCACTCGACAAGGCAGGCCTCAGTGACCCGCGCCGCCTTTTCCAGGCTCTGGTGGCATCCGGCATTTTAGAAACCGACGAAAATCTGGCGATAATCAGATATCGTCTGCCGGTTGAATTTTCGGCCGATCTGATTTCTGAAGCCGCTAATCTCTGCCAGGTCGATATCAGGGCACTGAACCGCTCTGACCTGACCGCCCTGAAAACCTGGGCAATCGATACGCCGGGGTCTAAAGACCGCGACGACGCTTTTTCGTTCGTCAGGCACGCAGATGGTGGCTGCAGCCTCTGGGTGCATGTCGCCGACCCTGCCGAACTCATTTTGACCGGCTCACCACTCGACAAGGAAGCCGCCCGGCGCGGCAGCTCGGTATATATGCCCGACAAACGCATTCACATGCTGCCAACCGGGATTTCTGAAAATTTTCTCAGCCTTTCCGAAGGCAGCGAGCGGCTGGCACTTACCTTTAAGCTTGATTTTTCTGCAGCCGGCACCCTCGATCATCTGCAGATCAGCGAGTCATTGATCAGAATCGAAAGGGCCCTCGATTACGATGCTGCCGACGGACTTCTTGCTTCTGATTCATGGCTTGCCGAAGCGCTGAAATTGGCTGAGACCCTTAAAAAGCAGCGCGAGGCCAATGGCGCGATGATGTTTCCGCGCCAGCCCGAGCTCAGTGTCAAGGTTGTCGATGGCGAAATCATCGTCGAAAGACGTAACCGTGACGACCTGACCCAGGGTATGATTGCCGAATTCATGATCTGGGCCAACCATGCCGCTGCTGAATGGTGCCGCAAACACGCAGTGCCCTGTCTCTACCGCGTTCAGGAAGGCGAACCGGTTGAAATGCCGGCCGCAGAAGAGTTTGACCCGGTCGCTTTCTTTGCGGTGCTGAGAACCCTGCGCAAGACTGTCGTTAACAGCGTGCCGGGGCGACACAGTTCGCTGGGGCTGACTTCTTACACTCAGATTACTTCGCCGCTGCGGCGTTATTCCGACCTGCTGCTGCACCGCCAGATCAAGGCCGCCATCAACGGCAGACCACCAGTTTACAGCCAAAGCGAGCTCGACCAGACGATGATGATCGCTGACACGGCCGTCATTCGTGCCGATGAGATCATGCGCGACCGCGAGCGCTATTTTCTGCTCAAATTTCTCAAACAGCGGCAGAAATCGGCCGAGTTGCTTTATGACGGGGTTGTGGTCGACAGCAGCATGACCGAAGTCACATTTTATGTCGATTTTCTCTGCTCTTTCAGGCATTGCCGGCGGCCGAATTTTGACGTGGCACCCGGTCAGAAGGTTATTGTGAAGGTCAACCAGATTGACCTGTTCGACGGCATAATCAGATTCGACCTCAGACAGCCCTAGTTTTCCCGCAACATTCTGGCGCTGTTGAGAACCACGAACACCGGCCCGAGGTTATGGGCGACGGCACCGATAACCGGGCTGATCAGACCGATCGAGGCGAGAACCATCATCAGCAGACTGAAGCCGGTACCAATGAGAATATTCTGATTGATTATGCCGCGCGTTTTTTCAGAGAGGGCGAACATGCGCGCCAGGTTCAGCAGATTGTCTGTATTAAGGGTGATGTCAGAATTCTGGATTGCGATGTCTGAACCGCCACGGGCCATCGCAATGCCGACGTCGCTGGCTTTGAGTGCCAGGGCATCGTTGATACCGTCACCGACGAACATCACCCGTTCACCGGCAGTCTTGCGGTTATTGACATAGTTGAGCTTATCCTGTGGCAGGCATTCGCAGACCGTTTCGTCGACGCCGAGAGCTTTGCCGATGGCATTGCCGATCTGGCTCCGGTCACCGGTCAGCAGAATTACGTTTTTGACGCCCAGACCACGCAGCTGGTCGATTGCCTGCCGCATTTCCGGGCGCGGCCGGTCAGAAAAGATCACTTCGCCAAGAAAAGCCTTATCAGATGCGACCCAGACTGATATGCCGTTTTCGCCGGCAAGATCGGCCGGCGCGGTTATGCCGGCTTCTTCTGCTATCCAGCCGGGTTTGCCGAGATAGAATTTTTTGCCGTCGATTTCGGCAGATACTCCGCGGCCATGCAGCTCTTTTTGAACAGTGGGTATCGGAAACCTGATTCCGTGAGCGTGAGCATAGGCGATCAGGGCGGCAGAAACCGGGTGAATCGAGCCGCTGGCGCACATGGCCGCGTATTTCAGCATTTCCTGGTTATCGCTGCCGGGCAGCGCCACTACCTTTTCGACTTCAAGTTTTCCGAGGGTTACGGTGCCGGTTTTGTCGAAAATCACCGTGTCGACTTCGGCCAGCAGCTCAAGAAAAGCTGTATTCTTGATCATGATGCCGTGGCGGGCGGCACTCACCAGGGCTGCGATCATGGCGCTCGGGCTGGCAAGTATCAGTGCGCAGGGGCAGCTGATAACAAGAATGGCCACAGCCCGGCTGATATCGCCCGTTAAAAAGAGTGTGAGAGCTGCAACCATAATGACAAACGGAAAATAAAGCCCGAGATATTTTTCGATAATTTTAACGATCGGCGCCTTTGATTGTTCGGCCTCTTTAAGCAGGTGCAGGATTTTGTTGAAAAGGGTGTCGGAGGCGGCTTTTGTAACTTTAATGCAGATTTTGCCGCTGAGATTGATGGTCCCGGCAAATACCCCGACTCCGGCAAAGGCTTCGACAGGCACCGATTCACCGGTTATCGGAGCCTGATTGATCATGGTTTCACCTTCACTGATCACACCATCGGCAGCAATGGTCTCGCCAGGGTAGCAGACGATCAGGTCATCGGGCTTGACTTCGCCAGGCTCGATAAGGGTTTCACGGCCATCGGCCAGCAGCCGGGCCTGGCGCGAGTGCAGCCGGCGCATCGACTCAATCGCTTCTTCGATGCCCATGATACTTTTTTCTTCGAGCAGATGGCCGAAAACCATGATAATCGGAATAATCGTGGCAACCGCGAATTCTCCTTCGCTCATCGCCGCAAGAATTGCCAGACTCACCAGTTGCTCGGTCATAAAGCAGGGTTCACGGGTAAAAAGGCCTTTGAAGCCGTTGATAAAGACCGGCAGGGAAACAGCCAGCGCGGCAATTGCCACTATTAACTGCGCTGTCTGCCTCTGGTCTGGCAGCAATATTTCAAGCGCAATGCCGGTAAGCAGAAAGACCGCCGCAAAAATCGAGTTGGCAAGTTTAAGCTTGAGAATGCTGTTCAGACCAACTGAGTGCTGGCCGTTTGCACTGGCTTGCCGGCTGTTTGTCATTTATTCTTCTTCTTCCTCTTCTGCGAGCTCATCGTAAGCCGGGTTGATGTTACCCGGAACCGGAAGCGAAGAACCGGTACTGGTGTCGAACATCAGTCTTATGCCTGCAGCGGCGGCTTCACCGCCAGGAACCACGACCATGCGCCGCATTTTCTCGATTACCAGCTTCTGAACTTTTGCGGTCATTTCGAGTCTGACTTCGTCGGGGTTATTTTGCCAGGCGGCCAGAAGCTGACTGAATCTGCCGGCGTTGGCGATTGCCTCGGCAACAACGCTCTGGTGATAAGATCTGGCTTTGTTGATCATTTCGCCGGCGTTGCCGCGGGCGTTGGGCAGCTTTTCCTCGCTGAGGCTGCGGGCGTCATTGATAAAATTGTGGCGGTTGATAAAGGCCGAGTTGACCTCTTCGAAGTCTTTTTTGAGGTAGGCAGGCGGTGCGATTTCTTCGATTTCGAGCGAAACCAGCGACAGACCTGTCTGAATCAGGTCGAGCTGGTTTTGAACCCTGTCTTTAACCTGGGTTGACAGTTCTTTTTTGCTCTCTGACAGCAGCCCGTCAATCGGGAAGCCGGCGGCGACGCGCGTCATTTCGGCGACCGTGAGATCATGCACGAGCGCATTGAAGGTGTTGTATGACGCAGAAAAGCCGAAAACAGCTTTGACCGGATCGCTGATCTGGTATTTAACCAGTATGCTGGCCTGAAAAACGTTGGCATCGCCGCTGACGCAATACCCCTCATTCAGCGGGTCAATTGTGCGGTAATCGGCCTCTTCTTTTTTGTCGACGGCGGCGAGTTCTCTTATTTTAACCTGCTGAATCTGTTTGACCGGAATTCGCAGCACTTCGTCGAAAGGCTTTGGCAGAGCGAGAACCCAGCCGGGGTTGAGGATCTGGTCAACCGGTGTGCTGCCACGCAGTTTGCCCATTCTCAGGATCAGGCCAATTTCGTCAGGCCGTATCAGCGTAAGTCCTGAGAGGCAGTAACCGACAAAAACCAGCGCCATGACTACCTTCAGCATGGTCATGAAGTCGCCGATGGTTTTTATCAGCGGGCTGATTGTGCGGGTTTTATCAGTTGCCATCGTTCTGGTTTCCGTTCAGGGCATCGAAGGGGGCCTGGTCACTGCGCAGAATGAATACCGCATTCTCATTGACCATCTTCTCAAGCGCTTCGAGTGAGCGGCTGAACTTGTAGAATTCGCGCCCCTTTTTGTGGGCTTCGGCATAAATCCCGGCGGCTTCGCGGTCAGCTTTGCCCTTGATTTCGGCCGAGGTTTTTACCGCTTCAGCGTTGATACGGGCAATTTCAAGGTCGGTTTCGGAGAGAATTATGGCGGCTTCCATGCGGCCTTCAGCGCGGTATTTGGCAGCATACTGGCCTCTTTCGGCGCGCATCTGGCTGAAAATTGCCTTTATATTGTTTTCGGGGTAGGCGAGACGCTTGACGCCGAGGTTGACGATTTCGACGCCAAAGCTTTCGCGGGCCTTTTCCCTGACCGATTCGAGGATTTTATTTTCTATCTCGGCGAGCTTCAACTGGGCCGGGTCAGTTGAGACAAGGTTTGCCAGGTCATAGTTGCCGAGAACGTTGTTCTTTGAGCTCGATACCAGGCCTTCGATCTTGTCTTCGGCGTTGGTCATGGTTCCGACTGACTGCAGAAAGGTGAGAGGCTGATGAATGCGCCATACGATGTAGGTGAGCAGGATTATGGCCTTTTTGTCGCGCGTCAGGGTCTGGGTGAAGCGGGTGTTGTAAATGCGGTTGCGGCAGTCGAACAGATAGAAGTTGTCGACCGGCCATGGCCATTTGAGGTGGGCGCCCGCCGTTTCGACGATGCGGTCGGGTTTGCCGAGATGGGCAATCACGGCTTTGAAGCCCTCGGGAAGCGGCAGAATGAAGGCCTTGTAAGAAACAAGAGCCAGAAGCAGTATGGCGAGAAGCAGTCTCAGCCAGAATTGCATATAATCACCTTCTTTACCATGTTTGCAGATTCAGATACAGCTTGTCGCTGCTGCGCATGAGAGTTTTGTCGACAACATAAAAGGGTTTGCCGCCCAGGAGCTGCTGCAGGCGGTCGATTCGCAGTCTGAATTTTTCGAGGTCGGGTTCGGCCTCGAAAGCGACGGAACGGCTGGAAAACGAAGAGGCATCGCCAATGGCTTTGGCAACGGTGTTGGCTGCATAGCTTCGTGCTTCGAACTCTTTGCTGTGGGCATTGGCTTTGCTCATGAACAGTTTGTGCGTGTTTTCGGTAGTTGCTTTCAGCACGTAGGTCAATTTGTCTGTTTGAGCGCTGATAACGTCTTCGTAAGACTCGGCAACTTCGATGGGCGGGTGCATGGCGAGAAAGACCACTTCGACAATGGTTGCCCCAAGCCCGGTGGTGTCAAGCTCGGCTTGAATGTTTCTGCGCAACTGGTCGGCAAGAATTCTGCGGTCGCGGGTGATTATCTCGTCGAACCCGGCCGCAACGGTTTCGCGGGTCAGATGCCTGTAGGCGGTGGCGCTGATGAATTCTTCGGGGTTCTGCATGCTGATGGCATATTTGAACAGATCGTCAACCCGAAAGAGAATCTGGCAGTCGATGGCGATGATTTCTACGCCATTGCCGACAATCAGGTGAAAATAATTCGTCGCATGCGATTTTGCCCAGATGATGTTTCGCTGCTTCGGGTCTGGTTCAAAGCCGATGTTGAGAGTGCGTATCTGCTTTGGCCTGTGCAATTCGATGGTGGCGAATGGCCATGGCAGCTTGAGATGCAGACCGGGCCCGGCGGCCCTGCTGCCGCTGATTTTGCCGAAATGCCTGAAAATCGCCTGCTGGTCGGCCGGAACGATGACAATTGCCGAGGTGAGCCACACGGCAAGAAAGGCGGTTATGAGAACCGGTTCGAGAATGCGCAGACCGAAAGCGACTATCTCAGACCGTGCTACATCGATGCCGGAAATGGTTTCAATACTGCGTATCAGGCTCTTTTTAACCGTGTCTTCCGCGGCAAGAAAGTTGATGAAAAAGGGAATCGGCAGTGCGACCTGGTCGCTGTCTGAGAGTGCCAGACGCAGACTGCGGCTGGCGGCGGTCAAAATCTCGGCGCCCAGCAGAGCCATACAAACAAATACCGAGAAAAAGCCATAGTCGATATAAGTATTCAAGAGGTCGCTTTCAGCTTCGGGCAGATAAGAAGTCAGCAGAAAAACCGCAAAAATCAGCGACTGATAGCCGCTTAAATAACCAAGACCCCGGTACCAGCGTGAGGATGCGTCCGGTCGTTCATGTGCGTTCAGAGTTCTGACCGCAAAAACCGCGTAAAAGACCAGAAGCAGGTGCACTGCCAGATAAAAAAAGCGGAAATTGAAAGAATCGTAAACCGTCAGGTTGAGCCCGAGTGAAAGCAGGTAAACCTGGTACAGCAGCAGACCGCACAAACCTGCAACTGCCAGAGCGCCTGTAATACGAAGGGTTTTGCCGGTCTGAATGCGGCTGAAACCTCGCTGCATAAGGTGATTCTGCAGCCAGCAGTCATCGCCGGCCAGTTGTCGGCAGAGATTGTTGAAATATTGACTGACCACCAGCAGGGCCAGATACAGCAGAGTGCCGGCCAGCTTGTCAAGACCGGCAGAAATCCCGGCCATGGCCGAAAGCAGAATGACGCCGGTTGTGATATCGAGCAGGCTCATGCCGCGAGTCTATCACATAATCAGTCTGACACAAATAACTATTGTTTAAAGGCCGGTGGATTGCGGGAGCTTGAGCATTTCTTCGTGAACTTTGCGCTTCACGTCGTCGGGCAGACGAGATTCATATTCAGATATGATCTCTATACCGTCATGGTGCAGCTTTTCGGCTTCGGCAAACATTGATTTGATTTTTCCGAGCGTGGCGGTCAGTTCGTTGCTGAGATTAGTTTCGATGTCTTTCCATTTGGCATTGAGAGCCTGATTCAGCTTCTGGTTGTGATCGAGAAGCTTCATGATCAGGTGCTGCGGGCTGCCCTGCGAAGCGCCTTCGTATTTGGCAAACTTGATTTCGAGTTCCTTTTTCCAGCTCTGCAGCGATTCGAGATCATTTACCAGGTCCTGAATCTCTTTGTCTTTATCATCGAGTTTGCGCAGATAATGCTCTTCAAGACGCTTGGTCTGCTTGAAACTGTCTTCTGAAAGGGTGGCTCTCACCGATTCATACTCGTGTTTGTTCGAGGCGATCAGCTGCTCGTATTTCTCTTTGATCAGCGCGATTTCGCGATTTTTGAAGAAAATTACGAACTTGCCGCCAATGGCGAACAGGGCGGTGATGATAAGAATCAGACCGATCATCTGCAGGGGTTCCATGGTTATTGCTCCGTTTGAATGCCGTTAATTTTTGTCTGACCGGCTCAGGTGAACTGAATGTCGCCGCTGACTGATTCGGCTTTGAATTCAGCGCCGCTGCTGCCTGATTTAAGGGTGGTGCCCTGGTTGTTCAGAGGTGTGGCGTCGCCTTTCCAGTCTAATACGACGTCACCGCTGCGGGTAGTTGCTTCGACGACTTTCCAGGGGCCGCTCATTTTTTCGACGATTATGTCGCCAGAGGTGGTGACAAGCTTAACATTAGTGCTTTCAGAAATACTGCCTTCGGTCAGCATGATATCACCCGAAACCGAATTGATTCTGAGCTCTTCGATGCGTGAGTCGCGCACGAGAAAGTCACCGGAAGTTGATTTGATTTCCATCGCGATTTCACCGCCTTCGATCTGAACCGCGCCACTGACGGTTTCGATGCGCGACTGCTTCAGGTTGGAGCCCTGAATGCGAATATTGCCGCTGACAGTGTTGAGGTCGCCAATTTTGAAGTTGCCGCGAATTCTGACGGCGCCTGAAACAGTTTTACAGCTGATATGCATATCGGCCGGCAGGGTGATTTCCATGTCGATCGCGGCTTTTACGGGCTGGGCACGATCGAAGCCGATGACGAGCTTGTAGCCGTCGACTTCGATGCCGTAGCGTGAAAACCACTGCGACGGCTGATATTCGCCCAGGGTTGCCTTGCTCACCTGGCCGTTGACGTGCATTTTAAATTCGCTGCCTTCGTGAATGCGGATTTCGCCAAACACGTTTTCAATGATGAAGGTATCGCAGCCATGGGTGCCTTCTGGTGGTGTAACGACAAATTCAACCGGGATCCCGTCAGCAGGTTCGCCTTTGACATTGCCAAGTTCATTGGCCATGCTGCCGACAACTTCCTGCATCCAGTTGCCGAATTCCTTCATTTTATCTTTGAATTCACGCCGGCGCGGTTCTGCCTTTTTTATAGCCTGCTGTACTGTCTGTTGCACTGTCTGAGCGAGGTTGCGCAGATCAAAGCCAAGTTTGGTGGCGTTCAAGAAGGGATTAAACGGGTCATCGTCTCGCTGGCGATCGCGTTCTGAACGTTCTTCGCTTCTTGAATTCTGATCATTTTCGCGATTCTGCTGGCGGGTTTCGCCTCTAGATTCTTCGCGGGGAGCTTCTTTTTCGTTAATTGCTGCAAGCAGCTTTTCGGATTCTTCAACCGTGATTTTGCCTTCTGCGAGCATATTCAAAATCATTTTTCTGGCGTCAGACATGCGTTCCTCCATGTGCTTACAGTTTTCTCTTCAACAAGCCCCATAATGATATACCGGCCGCCTGACAAACTGCAAGCACCCGGCAACCTTAGCAGGGCAATCGCAATTAATATTCGTCATACCCGCCTGTACCCTTCCGGGGCATAAACGAAGGAATGACTGAGAATCTGGCGATGCAAATGCGGCATAAAACTGGAAAAGCTCTTGCCAGACTTGCTGTGCCAACAGGATGTTACGCAATTGTTTCAGGGCTGAGCGTTATGCCGCATTCTTTCTGCAGGCGCTCACTGACGCAGTTAACCGCCGTTTCAGAAACGTCACATACCAGCCAGCGGCGCCCGAGTTGCTGGGCGGCAACTGCGGTTGTGCCACTGCCGCAGCAGAAATCACCGACCAGGTCGCCCGGATTGCTGAGAGCGCAGATCAGTCGCTGCAGCAGTGCAAGCGGTTTCTGCGTCGGGTAGCCTACCCTTTCATGCGACATCGGGTTGATGATCGGAATATCCCAGACATCGTCAACCGGAGTTCCCCCTGGGTTCGGCAGATATTTTCGGCCACTCGCTGCTACAATACCGCCTTTTGCATAGCCAGAAGTCGGTTTGTATGGCACTCTGACCGCGTCAAGGTTAAAGACCGGCGTTTTGCCGCGGCTATACCATAGCAGAGTGTCGTGTTTGCACGAGAATCGGCTCTTTGAACGACCGCCGCCTGTATAATGCCAGATAATCTCGTTGATAAAACCCCGGCGGCCGAAAATGCCGTCAAGCATTACCCGCGCGTAATGGGCGGCGCGGTAATCAAGGTGCAATACCAGGCTGCCGTTGGTGCATAGAAGCGGGAAAATAGCCTGCAGACGCTGTTGCAGCCAGGGCAGATAACTGTCGAGTTCCCCTTCCCAGCGGTCGTCGTAGGCCATGCCTTCGCCGGTACCGATCTGTTCGCGGCCGGTTAAAAAAGGTGGGTCGAGGTAAACCAGTCTGAAGGTTCCGGGCGTAAGCAAAGAGGCGACATGCAGCATGTCGCCTCTGATAAGCCGGCCGTTATTTTTAGCGGCAGTTTCCAAGTTTTTTCGCCAGGTAATCCTGCAGGGCGTCGATTTTTACGCGTTCCTGTGCCATGGTGTCGCGGTCGCGAACGGTAACTGACTGGTCTTCGAGAGTGTCGAAGTCGACAGTGACGCAGAACGGCGTGCCGATTTCGTCCTGACGGCGGTAGAGCTTGCCGATGCCGGCTGTATCATCATAAACGGTGCGCCAGCCGCTCTTTTTCATCAGAGTATTCTTGATCTGCATCGCGGTATTGCGTATACCATCGTGATTCTTCTTCAGCGGCAGAACGGCAACCTTGATCGGTGCCAGTTCCGGGTGCAGTCTGAGAACGATGCGCTGACCGTCGTTAACGGTTTCTTCAAAATACGAATCCATCAGGAACGCCAGGGTGGCGCGGTCAACGCCGGCTGAGGGCTCGACGACATAGGGCAGAATGTGCTGATTGGTTTCGTGATCGAAGTAGGTCAGTTTATTGACGGCGTGGGTATTCGGTATTTCGCGGCCATCGGCGAGTACGAGCTTACCGCCCTTGGTATGGCAGGTAAGGTCGAAATCGGTGCGGTTGGCAATGCCTTCGACTTCGTCGAACTGCTTGTTTTCGTCTTCTCTTTCAGGGAAAAAGCGATAGAGCAGATCGACGGTGGCCTTGGCGTAGTGGGCAAGTTCTTCGGGTTTCTGTTCGTATTTGCGCAGATTTTCGGGTTTGATGCCGAGTTCGACATACCAGTTGAAGCGGTCTTCGACCCATTTGCTGTGCCACTCATCATCGGTGCCGGGTTTTACGAAAAATTCGATTTCCATCTGTTCGAATTCGCGCACTCTGAAAATGAAGTTGCGGGGGGTGATTTCGTTGCGGTATGACTTGCCGATCTGGGCGATGCCGAACGGCAGTTTGCGATTGGTAGAATCGAGCACGTTCTTGAAGTTGACGAAGATGCCCTGGGCGGTTTCGGGGCGCAGATAGGCGATGTTATTGTCATCGGCAACCGGGCCGACGGTGGTTTTGAACATCAGGTTGAACGGGCGCGGTTCGGTAAAGTCGTGTTTGTCGCCTTCGGCGCATTTTTCGTTGGGATCGACCTGATCTGATCTGAATCTCTTTTTGCATTTGCGGCAGTCAACCATTGGGTCGGAGAAGGTTTCTTCATGCCCTGAATACTTGAGAACCAGGCGGTTCATCAGAATGGCGCAATCGAGGCCTTCCATGTCGTCGCGTTCATATACGACGCGGCGCCACCAGGCTTTTTTTACATTGTTCTTCAGTTCGACGCCGAGGGGGCCGTAGTCCCAGGTGCCCTGCAGACCACCGTACTGGTCGCTTCCCTGAAAAATGAACCCGCGGCGCTTGCACAAAGAAATGATTTTATCGAGATCTACCATCTGTTTCTCCCGTCGACGACAAAATTTAAGAATTGGCGAAACTGTTTGAGAGGCAATTATAAGCGGCCGCTCCCGAAAAATCAACAATGCACAACTGCCCAAAGCGCACCGGTATGTAAATCTGCCGGCTTATCAGGCACTGCACGATGACAAAAAAATGTGCAATGGCACAGCAGATTCAACATCTCTGATGCTGAAACCTAAAAATACAACCTGTGGCAGAAGTGATATAATCATGCCCATTATGAAGCAAAAGAATAATAAACCGGTTGTCTGTATTTTCTGTTCCTCAAGCGCCGATGTCTCTGAAAAGATCAAAAGCGGCGCGGCTGAATTCGCCCGTCTGCTTGCCGAAAACCATTTTTCGGTGCTTTATGGCGGTACTACCTGCGGGCTGATGAAGATTGTCGCCGATTCGCACAAAAATGCCGGTGGCCGGTTGATTGGTGTTGTTCCGCAATATATGATCGACAGGGGAATTCAGCACCCTGCTCTCGATGAAATGCAGGCAGTTGAAGATCTCAGACCGCGCAAGCAGGCAATGCTAGAAAAATCCGATTATATCGTCGCTTTGCCTGGTGGCATCGGAACTTATGACGAATTTTTCGATCTGTTGACGATGAAACAGCTTGCCAGGCACGATCGGCCGATGTTTCTGCTGAATATCGATAATTTTTTCGAGCCGCTTCTGGCATTATTTCAGCATGGTATTGCTCAGAAAACCATTCGTGCCGAGCATCTGAATCTGTTTCAGGTTGCAGATACCCCCGAACAGCTGATGAAAATGATCGGGGGTCACCATTCAATGCAGTTCTGCAATTGAATTAAGCCGGTTTTTTCGTTATTGCCGCCGGTGATTTATCGGCTGCGCAATTCACAGACGCAAGTGGACCCAGTCAGGCAGTCAGGGCAGTGAAACCAGTTGACTGGCGTCAAGGTCAGAAAGCCGGGCTGGCGCATAACCTCTTGCGGTTACATGCTGCAGAATTCGGTCGAGGGCTTTGGCTCCGTTTTTGCTGCCGAGGTGCATCAGAATCACCGAGTTGCGCCGCAGCTTGTTCTTTACGCGGCTGATAATCATTTCTACCTGGTCTTCACGCCAGTCGATCGTGTCAATGTGCCAGTAAACCGGGCGATAACCAAGATTTTCGACAATCTGTTCGACGCGTTTGTTCTGATGTCCATAGGGAAAACGGAAAAAGGGAGCGCCGCGACGGCCAAGCACCTTTGCAAAGGCCTGCTCGGCGGCTTCGATTTCGGTTGCAATTTTTTCGGCGCTGAAGTTTTTCATGTCAGGGTGGTTCATGCTGTGATTGCCGATTTCGTGTCCATCGGCAAGGAGTTGCCGGCATTTGTCAGGGTAGTTCAGGGCAAATTTGCCGGTAAGAAAAAAAGTTGATTTGATTCCAAAACGGCGAAGCGAGTTGAGTATTGAATCGAACCCGGCGTCGGTGGCGCCGCCGTCGAAGGTGAGAAATACCTGACCGCCGCTGTCAGATGGCAGACGCAGGGGCTCTTCATCGACCGGTGGTTTTGCCTTCTGGTCGATTTTGCTGCTTGTAACCGCAGGCTTTGTCGTTTCGGGCCGGCTGGTAACTACTGTTTTTCGGGGTTTTTCTTTTTCGGGTCTGGGCAGTTCGACTGGTTCAGGGCTGGTAACCGGCTTTTTGACTGCGGCGGTTTCGGCTTTAATTCTCTGGTCGCGTCCGGCTTCGCCGGTCCGGATTCTTTGCAGCAAGCCCGCTGCTTCGGCAAACTGCGGGTTGAGGCGCAGTGCTTCCCCGAGTGCCCAGCAGGCTTCTTCCGGCTGATTGTGGTCGCGATAGAGAAGGGCGAGATTGTAGTAGGTCCAGTAAACTGGCTGCAGCTGCAGGGCGGCGGCATACCAGGCAAAGGCATGCCGGTCCTGGCCAAGGCGTTTCAGGGCGCTGCCGATATTGTTGTAGAGGTGAACATTGCTGCGATCGTAGTCGAGGGCGCGTCGCCAGACGCCGATGGCCCCCATCAGATCGCCACTGTTGGCCAGTTCGATGCCATAAGAGTTCAAAACATTCGGGTCGGTTGGGTTGGCGGCGGCGAGCTGAGCAAGCCTTGATTGAGCGCCAAGAAAGTTTGCGGCCAAAAGAAAGAGCATTACCAGCAGCGCCGGAAATGCTCTTTTCAATAATTGCAAAGCGTGATCTGACTTACTTTCGGCCGCCGATGCGCGCTTCGCCTTTTTTGCGCAGGCGGATTGCATCGGGGGTGACTTCGACCCATTCATCATCGGCCACATATTCAAGGGCCTGATCGAGGGTCATGCGGCGGGGTGACGGCAGTTTTTCGAGTTCTTCAGAGGTTGCCGAGCGATGGTTGGTAACATGGCGCTTTTTAACTATGTTAACCTTGAGATCGCCGCTGAGCGGGCGTTCGCCAACAACCAGGCCTTCGTAAATTTCTTCGCCGGGGCCGTAGAACATGGTTCCGCGTTCACACAGATTTTTGATGGCATAAGCGGTGGCAACACCGGGGTCGGTGGCGACCATGACGCCGTTGCGGCTTTCGGGAATATCGCCACGGTAAGGTTCATAAGCTCTGAAGCACTGATTCATGATGCCGGTGCCGTTGGTCATGGTGAGAAACATCGATCTGAAACCAAGCAGACCACGGGCTGGCACCGAGAAGATCAGGCGCAGATAATTGTCGAGCAGGCGTTTTGAAGATTCGAGCATGGCGCGGCGTGGCCCGAGTACTTCCATGACGATGCCCATGTAGCTGTCAGGAATATCGATAGCGAGCTCTTCGACGGGCTCAAGGATCTGCCCGCTTTCGTTGCGTTTCATGATTGCGGCCGGTTTGCTCACCTGCAGTTCGTAGCCTTCACGGCGCATGGTTTCGATAAGAATGCCGAGGTGCAGCTCGCCACGGCCGGAAACGAGAAAAGTATCGCGTTCTTCGGTGGCATCTTCAACGCGCATCGCAACATTGGTTTCAAGTTCACGATCGAGTCTGGCGCGAATCTGGCGTGAAGTGAGAAACTTGCCGGAACGGCCGGAGAATGGGCTGGTGTTGGCGGCAAATGCCATCGAAATTACCGGCTGGTCGACCGCAACTACAGGTTCGGGTTCGCAGAGTTCTGTACAGACTGTGTCGCCGATTGAAAGGGTGTCTATACCGCAGATGGCGACAATGTCGCCCGCGCCGGCTTCTTCAACTTCAACACGCTGAATGCCTCTGAATGAATAGAGGCGCATGATTTTGTGCTTTTCGGCCACTTCGCCGGGATGCATGCGATAGACATCGGATTTGCCGGTCAATACGCCGCCAATCATGCGACCAATGCCGATTCGACCGACGTAATCATTGTAGTCGAGACTGGTGATCATCATTTTTCCAGGCACGTCGAGGTTACCTGCCGGTGGCGGTACCTGCTTGATCATTTCTTCGAGCAGCGGTCTGATATCGGTTCTCGGGTCTTCCATGTTGCGAACGGCATAGCCGGCGCGGCCGGATGCATAGAGAACCGGGTAGTTGAGCATGCTTTCTTCAACACCGACGTCGATGAACAGATCGAGAATTTCGTCTTCGACCGCTTCAACACGGGCGTCAGGGCGGTCAATCTTGTTGATGACGACGACCGGTCTAAGACCGGCTGCCAGAGCCTTTTTTAATACGAAACGGGTCTGTGGCATCGGGCCTTCGAACGAGTCGACAAGCAGCAGGCAGCCATTTGCCATGCGCAGAACGCGTTCAACTTCGCCGCCGAAATCGACGTGACCTGGAGTATCGACGAGGTTGATGCGGTAGCCGTTGAATTCAAGCGACAGATTCTTCGACAGAATGGTGATACCGCGCTCTCTTTCGATGGCGTTGCTGTCCATGAAACATTCTTCAACGCGCTGGTTATCGCGAAAAAGACCGGACTGCTTGATCAGGGCGTCGACCAGCGTCGTTTTTCCGTGGTCGACATGGGCGATAATCGCAACATTGCGAATCATTTCTGGGTCGGTGATGTGTCTGTGAGCTTTCACTTGGCGGTACTCCGGCAAAAAATAAGGTCATGCTGAAATGCAGGCCAATAGTGTACATTAAGCGCTCTCTGCATGCAAGACAAATTTTGCCGGCCTGCTGGTCGAAGCTCAACATCGTTCAGTGGGGGATGTCTGTAGAAATAAAACAGCCCGGGCAGAAGTTGCCGGGGCTGTTTTGGTTAGAAAATCGCCTGTGAGTGCCGGGTCAATATTCCCTGGGTTTATACTGTTCGAAGGCCTTTTTGTCGAAGGCGCGTCGGTAGGCTTCCTGGGGGCTGATTTTGCGCTGCTTGACCAGGTCCATGAGCGCCTGGTCCATGGTCTGCATGCCCGCCTGTTTGCTGGTCTGCATGATCGACGGCAGCTGGAAAGTCTTGTTGTCGCGAATCAGGTTGGCTACGGCCGGGGTGTTGATGAGAATTTCGAGGGCGACTTCACGGCTCATGCCATCAATGGTCGGAATCAGCTGCTGAGCAATGATTCCCTGCAGGGCGTCGGCGAGCTGGGTTCTGATCTGATCCTGCTGGTGGGCCGGAAAAACGTCGACGATACGGTCAACCGACTGAGCGGCAGAGGGGGTATGCAGAGTGGCGAAGACAAGGTGGCCTGTTTCGGCGGCGGTTACGGCCAGTGAGATGGTTTCGTAGTCGCGCATTTCGCCGACGAGAATGATATCGGGATCTTCGCGCAGTGCCGATCTAAGTGCAGCTGAAAACGACCTGGTGTTTGGCCCGATTTCGCGCTGGTTAACCAGGCAGGTTTTGTGCTGGTGGACGAATTCGATCGGATCTTCAATGGTGAGAATGTGGTCCTGGCGCTCGTTGTTGACCTGATCAACCATGGCGGCAAGAGTGGTGGATTTACCAGAACCGGTGGGGCCGGTAACCAGGATCAGACCTTTGTTGCGTCTGGCAAGATCGCCGAGAATCCCGGGCAGTTTCAGTTCGGCCAGGGTTTTGATGCGCGTCGGAATTACGCGGAAAACCCCGCCCATACCAAGTCGGGTGAAAAAGATATTGCAGCGGAAACGCGCTACACCCTCGAGTTCGTAAGAGATATCGAGTTCGAGATCGCGTTCAAGTCGTTCGCGCTGGTCGTTATTGAGAAATTGAAAGATCAGACGTCGGGTTTCTTTGGCGGTAAGAGATGGAATATCGGTTGGCCAGAGCTTGCCCTGCAGGCGCAGCATCGGCGGCGAACCAACGGTAAGATGAAGGTCTGAACCACTTTTGTCGACAATCAGACGCAGAAG
>CAZFUG010000008.1:0-14092 GCA_964522035.1 uncultured bacterium | reverse complement strand
TCCCTGATGGAGGTTTTTTCGAGTCCAAGTATTATGACTTCGCCGTCTTCATCATCTTTATGGCTCGCAGCCTGCGACGGTCTTTGCATTGCACCCTGCGGAACACCGGAAGGCACACCTGTCGGTCTTGGTGGCGGTGCTCCCTGAGAAGGTGCAGTCGGGCCGGCAGGTCTGGGGGGCATTGGTTGCCCGGCCGGAGGCATTGGCGGTCTTGCCGGAGCGCCTGCAGGTGCAGTGGGTGCGCTCGGCCCGCCAGGGGCTGCGGGGCGGAGTGGTGGGCCGCCTGCTCCGGGCGGCGGCGCTGGTGGCCTTGCCGGGGCGGGTGCAGAAGGTGGTGCGGCTGGTGCTTTGGGTTTATTGTCGTCGCCAGGGGGGGCTTCCCCGCCGAACAGTTTGCCGAAAAAGTTGTCGCTCATTGTTAGAACAGCCTCATAAATTCGTCGGCGCTGGTTTCGCCGTTCAACATCATATCGAGGGTTTTTTCTTCGAGGCTTCTGATACCCTGCTTGCGGGCAAAACTCTTGAAATCCTGATAGGACTGGCGGTTGATGATCATCTGCCTGAGAGTGGCGGTGGCCGGCATGAATTCAGTTATCAGTGTGCGGCCGGTATAGCCGGTATTATTGCAGCCGTCGCAGCCATTTGGTTTAAAAATCTGTTTGCCTTTATCTTCGTCATTTACCAGTTCCAGGATTTCCGGGGGAATTTCGGCTGGCTGCCGGCATTTTGGGCACAAAACCCTGACAAGTCTCTGGCTTACGACACCACACATTGAAGAGGCGATTAAAACCGGGTCAATGCCAGTTTCGATAAGTTTAACCAGACTGCTTGAGGCATCATAGGCGAGAAAAGAGGTTAATACGGTTTTGCCGCCAAGTGCTGCGAAAGCTACTTCCTGGGTCAGGTCGCGGCCCACCAGGTCATCAAGATAGATTACGTCTGCATCAAGCATCAATGCCAGTTTCAGGGCAGATATCGAATCTTCGATTCCGCCTGTGCCGATCTGAATCTGGGTGGTTTTGGGAAGTGCTGCAACTACAGGGTTTTCTATCGTTACCAGTTTGCGGGTTTCGGCATCATAGCCGCTGATTACGCAATATTGCGTCGTTGTGCGCCCTGATTCGCGTGGACCGGTAACATAGAGAACACCGTGGGTGGTCCGGGCGGCGATAAGAAGTTCTTCAATAGCAGCTTTTCCGGCCCGGCCAAGTTGTTCTATGATGCTGCCGAAGTCGCTCAGTTTGAGAATTACCATTTCACCGTTAACGGTCGGGTAAAAAATCGACTGAATATTGACCTGGCGGTTTGATACCGTAACCCTGAAGTGGCCTACAACGACGCCTTCACGGGTCATGTCTTTTTCAGGGATCTGCGAAAGTTTTTTCAGACGCGAAATTACTTCGTGATGCACTTTGACCGGAATTTCGATCTTGCGCGAAAGAACATTGTTCGATCTGAATCTGATCAGAACTCCCTTGTCAGAGGGTTCAAAGTGAATGCGGTTGACCTTGTTGATGATCGCCTGGCCGAGAATATAATTGATGACCTTTTCGGGGCCTTCCATGCCTTTGGGAATGCCGCGTTCAAGGTTCTGCTTTTCGGAGTTGTCTATTTCGCCTGGAGCGACCTTTTCCTGGACATCGATGGGACCGTAAATGGCAGAATAAGTCTGCTCAAAATCGAATGCAGTACAGATAGAAACAGAAACAGTGGCACCGAATTTACTTTCGAGAAACTCGATTGGCCGTGAGTCTAGAGGGTCAACCATGCAGACACTGAGCTGATTGCCGGCTCTATAAAGAGGCATGAGCTTGTGATCACGCGCAAATTCAGGTGTGATCATCTTTGTCACTTCAGTGTCGACGATATCCGGGTTCAGATGAATGAATGAGATATTCAGCTGATTGCCTAAGGCCCAGATAATATCGTCTTCGGTAACCAGACCCATTTCTGAAAGAGCTTCGCCAAGCTTCATGCCGCGGTCGCGCTGAAACGTGAGAGCCTGTTTCAGCTGCTCTTCGGTGATAAGGTTGCAGTCGATGAGAATGTCGCCCAGACGTTTTTTCTGTATAGTCATGCTCAATAATTTACCCGATGGTTAAATCTAAGGCAAGCAGTATCTTAATCCCACGGGGTAAACGCATTAAACTGATGTATGCATGGAACAGATGTCATTTCGGTTATTGATAAAAGTAAAAGGTTCATCTGTAGATGAACATGCATTGATAACTGTTGTGTCTCTGTATAAGCCGGGTTGGGTTAAAGTCTTTTACCGTGCCGACGAGTTTGATTTCGACTAAAAGAAAAGAGCCGCTCCCTTGCAGGAACGGCCCTTTTGTGCGCTTAAAGATTATTTCTTTTTGTTGTTGATGAGTTCGCGCAGGTCTTTGCCCGGTACGAACTTGGCTACGTTGCATGCCGGAATTTTGATCGGCTTCTTGGTCTGGGGGTTGATGCCAGTTCTGGCTTTGCGGGTGTTAACCTTGAAAGAGCCAAAACCTACAAGACGTACGTCGTCTTTTCTCTTGAGAGCTTTCTTGATGATAGAAAGGGTGGCATCAAGAGCCTGGGTAGCCTGGGTCTGAGTCATGTTGGTGGTTTTTGCGATTTCGCGCACGAGTTCGATCTTTTTCACTGAAGGGGATCCTCCTGGAAACTGGAATTAGGACTCAACACAAGTAAATCGTACCAACTGTTTTCGGGTTTGTCAATGCTTTGGCAAAAAATTTTATCTTTTTTTTGTCTGTACATCGCGAATGCGGTCTGCAAGTACTCTCTGTTCAGTTTGCAGCTCGATAAGTTGTGCCTGCGCATTCGTAATTTTCCGCTGATGAGAAGGGGTTGTAATGTTCTGACGAATCAGGTCGGCAATTTCGAGTTCTTTCTGGCGAAGCTGGCTCTGAACGCGCAACAGACGGTTTCGGACCAGCCAGTTTTCGCGGTCGAGCGATTCATTGTCAGAAATGCTGAACGATAGTCTGGCCCGCTGGCCTGATTCCTGGCCGTGCAGGTCTTTTGCCATGTCTTCGCGGGCCTTGAAACTTCCGCCAATGACTGAATCGCGATCTATCTTCTGCTGGCGCAGCATTTCGAGAAAAGCGGCCCGTTGGCGTGACAGCGACATGATTTCGCCATCATTGAGCTGCGATGGTTCTATTCCTTTAATGACGTCGCCGGCTGATGGAAGCTGCAGGTCAGATTGAAGTTCGGGTCTGATAGGTGGCAGGCTGGCTTCTGAACCTGTAGAAGCGCCGCCAAGCGGCCCGACCGGCGGGGCTTCAATACGTCCGGGCTGCACTTCTGGAGTGGCTGATGTGGCAGATGGAGCCTGATACTTCTGAACCGGTGCCGGAGCCGCCGGCTGGAGAGCTGGCGGTATTCTGCTGTCATGTTGCAAAGGTCTGGTTTGCTCGAGAGCTGAGGGGGCAGCAGCGGCAAAGTTGCGCGCTTCCCATTCGCTGTTCAGAGATGTTTCTATGGTGGGGGCCTGAAACTTTTCGGGTTTGTCGGCCACCTTTGTTTTTTCTGAAAGGGTAGTGTGCATGCCAGGCTGCAGAACCAGCTGCCGGTTGCGGCTGTCTTCGGCGGCTCTTATTGCTACAAGACCAGAAAAGACCCTTACTTTGGTTTTGCCGTAGCGATCGACATCGACGTCGAAGGAAGTGCCAAGAACGCTGCATGAGCCAAGCGGGGTCACTACTTTGAAAATGTCGCTGCTGCGCCTGACATTGAGCCAGGCGTTGCCGAGGCGCTGATTTATGCCATAACGCATGATGGTGATCATTGCGTTATTCTTCATTCTGACGCTGCTACCGTCAGGAAACCGGAGTTCGCCGCGTCCGTCACCCTCGACGTTGATCATGTCGCCGGGTTTTACTTCAACTGGCTGCGCCTGTTGCAGCGAAAGCCAGGTCGAGCCTGAGGTTCTCGAAAGCACCGCTCTTCCGGTCAGGGTTATGAAAAAATATTTATCATGTTGAGCGCTGGCAGGCCCGGCAAACACCAGGCACAGCAGCACAGCGGCCATAAAATTCATGAAATTGCGCATCATTGTTTCTCCATGCAGTTTCGATTCTGAGTGATTTTAAACTTTTTGCCGGTCAACCTCAACCGAAAATCAGCGAATATAAGGTTGCCACACAAAAAACAGGCCTGATAAAAAAGGGATCAACAGGCCCGGCGCTTTTCGATGAACTTTTTTGTTGTTTCCCTTAAATGTGTATTCATGAAGAAAAGGCAGTGACTCAAACGTGACAGAGAACTATTATCAGAACATCAGTGTTATTTTGCCCTTTACTTTTATCTGTTTGTAAGTACCTTCAGGTAAGCAGAGAAAGAAAAATTCAGGGAGGTGGCAATCATGTTCGACAACATTTACGCTGTTCAGGTTGAGTGCGCCTGTGGTGCTGTTTTTGAGCCAGTTGACGTGATAACTGACCAGTATGGCGAACACTGGGCGATCTGCCCTGAATGCAAGCGCAAGATCAGGTTGCTTGCCAAGGACTGAATTTTGTTGCGTCGCCTTCCGGCATTGTGATATTATGGCCTCACTGGCCGGAATGGCGGAATTGGCAGACGCACGGGACTCAAAATCCCGCGCCCCTTAAAGGCGTGTCGGTTCGACCCCGACTTCCGGCATCGAAAACCCGCTTATAAAGCGGGTTTTTGTTTTTCAGTTCTTTTTGAGGATGAAGGTTATCCAGCTGATGCCGGGGCGCCCGAGGCTGTCGGTTTCGATCGGCCCTGGTTCGGCAGAGAAGCCGTGCTGGTGGAAAAGGCTGATCCAGTCGTCGGCCGGCATGACGTTGAAGACCCGGCCGTGCTGGTCGAGACCGCCAGCGTCTATATCGCTTCTGCCAGCCGGCACCGAAACAAGGCCACTGCCGCCTGCAACCGTGACTCTTGCTGCTTCTGAAATAATTTTTCTGATTTCGTCATCTCTGAAATGCATCAGGCAGGCGACACTGAAAAAACCGTCGAAACTCTCGTCGGAAAACGGAAATTTTGCAGGAAGCAGTAAATGATGCAGACTGTCTGAAAGTTCTGGGTGCAGTCTGGCCGCTTCCCTCAGAAGGTTTTCCGCGCCATCGAGCGCAGTCACTTTGAAACCGGCAGCAACGGCTCTGGCGGCATCACGCCCCGAACCGCAGCCAATTTCAAGCAGTCGGGCGCCCGGCTGGCAGGTTTGCTGCAGCAGCCTGTGAAAAGTATCAAGAGCCGTCGTTTCGTAACGACGGCTCAGCTCAGCGGCATTCTGCTCGTAGTAATTGATTGTCCGGTCGGTCACGAACGCTTCATTCCGACGTTGAAATCAGTGTGGCGGCGTCTGAAAGCGGTTTCGCCACCGAATACGAGTTCGTAGACGTCAATGGCAATCTGCAATTCTTCGTTGGTGGGAATTACGGCGACAGTTACCGGAGAATAAGCCTCGGAAACTATGCCTTCTTTTGAACCCATCTCTTTGTTCAGCTTGTGATCAAGGAAAATGCCAAGATTTTCGAGGCGTCGGCAGATTCTTTCGCGCATGCGCCAGCCATTCTGCCCGATACCACCGGTGAACACAAGAATGTCAACCTTGATCAGGTTGGCGGCGTAGGCGCCGATATATTTTCTGACCCGGTAGGCATAGCAGTCGATGGCTTCTTTGGCACGGGTATTTCCTTCTTCTGCAGCTTTTTCAAGGTCGCGCATGTCGTTTGAAATGCCTGACAGGCCAAGCAGACCGCTTTCCTTGTTGAGCATCTTTATGAGGTCTTTCGAAGAATAGCCGCGGTCCATGAGAAAGCCGAGAATTGCCGGGTCGAGATCGCCTGATCTGGTTCCCATGATCATGCCTTCGAGCGGGGTGAAACCCATCGAAGTGTCGATCGACTTGCCTCTGGCGATTGCGGTTACCGAACCGCCATTGCCGAGATGGCAGGAAATGACGTTGGTATTGCTGGGATGGCGGCGGCAGAGTTCTACCGCGCGAGCCGAAACGTAGCGGTGGCTGGTTCCGTGAAAACCGTAGCGTCTGATTTTAAATTCTTCAAAAAACTTGCGGGGCAGGCCGTAGAGATACGCGTGCGAAGGCATGGTCTGGTGAAAAGCGGTGTCGAAAACCGCAACCTGCTTGAGATTCGGCATGAGTTCGCGCGCGACCTGAATGCCGGTGAGGTTAGGAGGGTTGTGTAATGGTGCGAGTTCAATGAATTCTTCAATGGCGGCAACAACGCTTTCATCGATTACTACTGATGAAGCATATTTATCTCCACCATGAACGACGCGGTGGCCGATGCCGGCGATTTCGGAAACGTCTTTGATGATGCCTTCGTCACGGTCGGTGATGGCGCGCATTACAAGCTCGAGGGCTTCGCGGTGATCTTTTATTTTCTGTTCGATCACTAGTTTCTTGTCGCCAGATTTCTGTTCGAGACAGCCTTTTTCTTCGCCAATCCTTTCGACAATACCTTTACCAAGACTTTTGCGATGCGGCATAAGTATCAGATCGTATTTAAGCGATGAACTGCCGCAGTTGAGCACCAGTATTACTTTCCCAGTGTCTTCAGAATCGACCATGTTCGGCCTCCTTAAGCATTCCTTTGTCATTATCTATAACTTTTATGCTGCGCTGTGTCAAGGAAATTTCTTAAAATGTAAGTTGTCAGCGGCGAAAAACGTCACTGTAATTGCTGCAATCCAGCAAAAACATGTCGATCTGGTCATGTTGTAGTTGAAGCGGCAATCAATTATTATCTTTTATCACTAATGCCCAAAAAATTAAAGCGAGTGAATCTATGCAGCCAAGAATTTCTGATTTTAATGCGACGGAACAGGCGAATCTTGCAGGAGGCCTTGCGTCGGGTCGCGAACTCTGCCTGGCTTTATCCGGACATCATCAGGGCCCGCCTTCTGCTGAGCTTCTCGATCAGGTTTTTAAAAAATGGGCGGCACAGCCAGCCAATAAACGCATGTCGGCTGCCGAAGTCGCTTCTGGTCTCGGATCACTTTTTGGCGAACTTATCAGAGTCGACTTTGGTTTTATCTGGCAGATGATCGAAGACCAGTATGGCACCGAGCCGGCTTTGATAGATGAAAATACCGGCAGCGTCATTTTTCCGGTCAATGCAGTCTGGAAAAGAATCGAGCCCGAGCTGGATACCACACCATTTTTCAGGCCTATGTATGATTCAATCGCCAGACATCTGGAAAAGGCGCGAACCGGCCAGGGCAGAAATTAATCTGTCAGAACCCAGCCTTTGAAGGCTTTCCAGCGGGCAAATGGCCGCCGGCTTTCGTCATTTATCAGTTCGATAATGCCGCGGCCACCCGTGTCATAGACCCGACCACAGCTGCAGCGGAAAATGCCGCTGCCGGCAGCTGGTGTGCCGGGGTCTTCGGGCAGGCTGTCAATTGTCGCTTTGCCGCAGATGCACTTCGGGTATGGCTTCTGGCCGAGAACCAGTTCGCGCTCTAGCCAGGCAAGCTTTTCTATTAGAATTATCAGCACGACCGGAAAAACGACCATACCGACAATACCTGCGGTGTTGCTGAAACGCGAACCGATGCTGTCGCCGGCCCAGGCTGCCGCAAGAAGCAGCAACAGAGCGATGATTTCGTAGCTGCTGACGCCTTTTTTATTAAGAATAATCTGCATCTGCAGATTATACCACCTTGGTTGCCCGTGGGCAAAGTTACTGTCTGAAGAGCAGGGCAATCGCATTAAACTTCTGGATTCCGGGTCTAAGCCCGGAATGACGCAGTTGATATTCGTTATCCTGCGGAGGCTGGAATCTTGTTCTGATGATGGATATGGGTATTTTAGCGCGATTACCCTGGTTTGAAGAGGATGATGCAAGGATAAACAAAATAAAATCCGGGGGTTTCCGGGTGTCTGCGTTTGTGGTAAAATTAGTTGCGTACGCAACTAATTTTATATAAAGCAGATTATCGATGGCTGAACAGCAATTTCTCGGCCGCTGGGTTGCCCAGACATATCGCGCGACCCATGCATACATGGCTGAAAGACTCAGAAAACTGCAGATCGGTTATGGTCAGTTTCCGTTTCTCAATTACCTGAACCGCAGCGGTCCTTCATCGCAGGAGCAGATTTCACAGGCGCTGATGTTTGACAAAGCGACCACCGCCCGTGCCATCAGGAAGCTCGAAGAGGTCGGCTATGTCGAACGTCGGGTTGCCGAAGACGACCATCGACGTTATGAGGTAAGAATAACCATCAGTGGCGTAGCCGCTGCCGGCGAAATCAGATCGTTTCTCAAAGACTGGAATCAGCACCTGACAGCCGGCTTCAGTCCGGCCGAAAAAGAAATGATTTTTGCCCTGATGATCCGGGTTGCCGAAAACGCCCGGAGTGAATATCGCAATTTACAGGCTGAAGCTGAAGATTAAAGAGACTTCTAAAGGGAGATATATGAACAGATTCGCATTAACTTTTATCAGCGGAATTATTCTTGTCTGGTTTCTTGTGAACCAGTTTCAACCGTCTGCCAGCAATAACGCCGGTGGTCGTCGCGGACCTGGCGGTGCTATGGCAGTCGCGGTCGAAACCGAACCACTGAAAATCGGCAGTCTGGTTGACGAGGGCCGCTTTGTCGGTTCGATCGAGGCCACATCAAAATTCATGGTTGCCCCGAAATCTCGGGCCGCATCAAGAAACTGTTTGTAGATATCGGTGACACCATAGATAACGGTGCAACCATTGCTACCCTCGACGATGAAGAACTCCTTCTCGCTGTTAAACAGGCTGAAGCTGATCTGGAAATTGCCCGGGCCAATCTTAATGAAAGCGCCGGACTGCTTGAAATATCGCAGCGTGAGCTCGACCGTGTCAAAACCATGCGGCAGCAGAAAGTTTCTTCTGAAGTCGAGGTCGAGAATGCTCAGGCCGCTCACAAGACAAGACTGGCCAGACATCAGGTTAATAAAGCCCTTCTCAGCCAGAAGGAAGCAGCCCTGGAAACCACGAAGCTGAAACTCGCTTACGCAAGGGTCGATGCCTCCTGGACCGGCGGTTCTGGCCGCCGCCTGATCGCCGAACGTTTTCTCAACGAAGGGGCCATGATCAATGCCAACACACCGATAGTCTCGGTAATCGATATTGCGACCCTGACAGCGGTAATCGACGTCGTTGAGCGCGAATATTTCAAGATCAGGCCTGGTCTGATGGCTGAAATCGAAACGGCTGCACTTCCGGATTGTATTTATACGGCCCGTGTTTCACGCATTGCACCTCTGCTTGACGGGGCTTCAAGACAGGCAAGAATTGAGCTCGAACTTTCCAATACCGACAGCGCGCTGAAGCCGGGTATGTTTGTTAAAGCCAGATTGATCTACGCACGGCATGATTCGGTAACGATCGCTCCGGCTTCGGCCCTCGTCAGACGCAACGACCAGGAAGGCCTTTTCCTTGTCGACAGCGAAAAGAGCGTTGCCAGGTTTATACCGGTTGAAGTAGGGTTCCGTGAAGGTGATCGGGCCGAGATTGCTTCACCGACAATTTCTGGCGATGTCGTCGTTCTTGGCCATCACCTGCTCGAAGATGGCAGCAGCATCAGGTTGCCCGGAAAAGATCAGCCCGTCGCACCTGCCGGCGAAAAGGGCCGGGCACGCGGTCAGGCCAAAGGTGGTCAGCAGCAATGAAACTCGCCCATTTTTCGGTAAAACGACCGATCGGCATCACCATGATCATGTGCATGGTGGTGATTTTCGGCGCCGTATCACTCTACAGACTGCCGGTCGACCTGATGCCAGACATCACTTACCCGACCATTACCGTTTCGGCGAGCTACAGCAATGCCAGCCCCACCGAAATTGAAACCCTGGTTACCAGGCCGATAGAACAGGCCATCGCGGCAGTGCCAGGGGTCGAAGAGATTACGTCGACTTCGCGCGAAGGCAGCAGCCGGGTGCGCGTGGCTTTTGCCTGGGGAACCGATCTCGACGCTGCCACCAACGACCTGCGCGACCGTCTTGACCGAGTTTTAAGCCGTCTGCCTGACGACGTCGAAAGGCCGAGTATCCGCAAATTCGATGCGGCGGCTTTTCCGATTCTTATCATCGGCGCTTCGAGTGACCTCGACCCGGTGCAGATGCTCAATCTGATCGAAGATCAGGTAAAATATCGCATCGAGCGCATTCCCGGGGTTGCTGCGATCGATGTCATGGGTGGCAGTCTTCGCGAAATTCAGGTAAATCTTGACATCAACCGCATCAAAGCGCTGAAGATGGCACCAGACCAGATCATTTCCCGTCTGCGCGCCGAAAATATCAATCTGCCGGCCGGTATAATCGAATCTGGGAACTACGAGCTGCGTTTGCGCACTCCGGGTGAGTTTAGAGATGTAACTGAAATTGCAGGATTGGTTATCGGCGAAACCGCCGGCAAGCAGATTCGCCTGCGCGATGTAGCCGAAGTGCTCGACCTCTGGGAAAAGAAGCGCAGTATCGTCAGAATCAATGGCAAACCAGGCGTGCGCGTCATGGTGAACAAGCAGTCGGGCAGCAACACTGTTGCGGTTGCCAATGCCGTCAAGGCCGAAATTGAAAAGATCAACCAGGAAATTCCTCAGCTGCGCCTGAGTGCAATAGTCGACAGCTCCAAATACATTCAGCGGGCGATAGACAACGTCAGCTCTTCGGCCTTATATGGTGGTATTCTTGCAATTCTAATTCTGCAGCTGTTTCTCGGTAATGCTGCCAGCACCGCAATTATCGCGATTGCGATTCCGGTCTCGGTTATCGCAACCTTCGCTCTGATGTATTATTTTCAGTTCACCCTCAACATCATGTCTCTTGGCGGTGTGGCGCTGGGCATCGGCATGCTTGTCGACAACTCGATCGTTGTTCTCGAAAACATCTTCCGTTATCGTGAAAAGGGTCAGCCAATGATGCAGGCCGCCGTAGAAGGCGCTTCTGAAGTTGCGATGCCGGTTCTGGCAAGCACGCTGACCACCGTGGTAATTTTCCTGCCTCTGCTTTTTGTTGAAGGTATGACCGGTTTGATGTTCAAACAGCTTGCCTACATCGTTTCTTTCTCTTTGTTTTGTTCGCTTATTATCTCTCTAACCATAGTACCAATGCTGAGCTCGCGATTTCTTAAAATGAATGGCAGCAGCCGTCGCAGCATTTTTCGCAGAATTTCGGAATGGGGTATCGGGCTGGTTCTTTCTGCGCATGCTTTTTCTCTTCGCCTGGTACTCAATAACCGCAAAAAAGCCATTTTTGTCATAGGCGTTCTAATTGCCATGTCAGTTGCCATGGCCCGTGGGATCGGAACGGAACTGATGCCATCGGCCGATGAAGGTGAAGTCAGGGTCAGTATCGAACTCGAAGAGGGCACTCGCCTGAGTCTTGTCGAAAAGATTTTCGTCATGGCCGAAGACATAATCATCAAAAATCTGCCCGAAGCTGAAACCGTCTTCACCAACGTTGGCGGTGGCATGGGCGGCGGCGGTGGCAATTCTCTCAATTCCGGGCAGATTCGAATTCCGCTCAAGGCGAGCCGAAAGAAAAGCAGTGCTAAGATCGCGGCTGAACTGCGTCAGATGCTGACCGGAATTCCGGGCGTCGTTCTGCGCACCCGCGAAGGTCAGGGTATGTTTCTGCTGCGCATGGGTAACGCCGATGCCGATAAACTCGAAGTTCAGGTGCGCGGCTATGATCTTAAAACCGCCGATGCTCTCGGTGCCGAAGTCGAAAAACTTCTTAAAAACACCGAAGGCGTGACCGACGTGCAGTTGTCGCGCGAGAAAGGCACCCCCGAGCGCATAGTTATCATCGACCGTGCCCGTGCCGCCGACCTGAAGCTTACGGTTGCGAAAATTTCCTCGTTTCTAGAAACGATGATGGCCGGCAGCAGTGCCGGAAACCTGCGCGAAGGCGGCGATGAATACCGCATTCTGGTTAAGGCGCGAAATGCCGAATTCATGAAACTTGAAGATATTCTCAATCTCAGCATCACAAATTCAGCGGGTCAGCCGGTCATGCTGCGCAATGTCGCCAGCATCGAAAATCAGATGGGCCCGACCCTGATAGAACGCCGCGACCAGGAAAGAATCCTGAGTATTTCGGCCAACGTCGATGGGCGTCCGCTCGGCTTCGTCATTGAAGAGGTTCAGAAAAAGCTGCGCGAAATACCCATGCCGTCGAATTTCAGCCTTCTTATGGCCGGCGACTACGAAGAACAGGTCAAGTCATTTCAGGAACTTCTTTTCAGCTTCGTGCTGGCTCTGATTCTTGTCTACATGGTCATGGCCGTACAGTATGAATCGCTGTATGACCCGGTTATCGTCATGATTACCGTGCCGCTTTCGATTATCGGCGTTGTGCCGGCGCTTTATTTCACCGGCACGACCTTTAACGTGCAGTCTTTCATTGGCTGCATCATGCTCGGCGGTATCGTCGTCAATAACTCGATTCTGCTTGTCGACCATATCAACGACCTGCGCCGGGAAGGGGCCACCGACCTGCTCGCAGCAGTGAGCGAGGCAGCGCGTGACCGCTGCCGTCCGATTATGATGACCGCTTTAACGACAATTCTCGGGCTGCTGCCGCTGGCAATAGGCCTTGGCGAAGGTGGCGAAGTGCAGGCACCGATGGCTCGCGCCGTAATCGGCGGGCTGGTCTGTGCGACATTCATTTCGCTTCTGATTATTCCTGCTGTTTATTATGAATTCGACCTGGCTTTTCGTAAAAAACCGGCTGAAAATGCTGAAAACGAGGCAAAAAATGAAAAAATCTGAGCAATGCTGCAGGCTGATTACAGCTGTTATTCTATCTTTCGTTCTGACCGGTGCGGTTCTGGCCGAAAATGCTGCTGCGACAATAGCTGTAGACAATGAGGTGTCGGTCGCAGCTGTGGCATCAGAGACAAATGTGACGGAAGATCCTGTAACAGCAGCTTCTGAAGCGGCTGAGTCCTCTGAAAGTTTTGCCAGTCGAGATTTTGGCGTGTTCAATATTTTCGAGAATTCGGGTGCCTCACTGACGCTGTCCCTCGACCAGGCTATAAGCAGCGCTCTCAGCCAGAATATTGCTCTCAGAGTCGAAAAAATTGGTCCGGAGTTGGCACATACTGTAGTCGAAAAGGAACGGGCCAAATTCGATACGGCTGTCAGTGCTCAGTTTTCAGGTTCTGAGCGTATCGGCAAAACCATTTTTCAGCAGGGAAACATGGGCGAAAATGTTACAAATCGCACCGATGCCGGTATCGCTTTTGAAAAAATGTCGACTTCAGGCACCCGCAGCGCCGTAGATGTTACTTTTGCCCGCAGCCGTTCAGCCCGCTCAGACAATCTGTTTTCGACCAGGCTGGGTATTACGCTTACACACCCGCTGCGGCGCGGTTCCGGTCGCGAAGTGAACCTTGTTTCGTTCAAAAAATCAGGCCTCGACCTTGAATGGTCAGAATACGAGCTTAAAGGCTTCATTCTCAATTTTGTCGCTCAGGTCGAAAAACAGTACTGGGCATACTACCTGAGTCTGCGTCAGCTTGAAATCGTCAGAGAATCTCTGCTGCTGGCAGAACAGCAGCGTGACGAAACCCGCAAGCGCATCGAAGCTGGCAGTATTGCCGAATCAGAAGAGGCAGCCGCCGATGCCGAAGTGGCGTTGCGGGCTGAAGACCTTATTAATGCCGAAAGCGCTGCCGTCGAGGGCGCAATTTCGTTGCTGCGTTCGGTTAACCCCGATTCAGCAAATTTCTGGAAAACCCGGCCTGAACTTCTCGATGAACCGGTGCTGACACGCCCCGAAAGGCTTTCGCTCGAAGAGCATATTGCTGTAGCTCTGGAAATGCGCCCCGAATTGCAGCAGGCGCGTCTGATGCTTCCGCGGGACGAGCTCGACATTGTCGCCAGCCGTAATGGTCTGCTGCCACAGCTCGATTTTTTCATGACTCTTGGCAAGACCGGCTATTCGACTGCATTCTCCGGTTCTAATCCCAGACCCGGTGAAGATGGCTCTTATGATATCTCTGCCGGTTTCAGCTACGATCTGACGCGTGGCCGCAGAGCTGCAAGAGCGGAATTGGCAAAAGCCATGGCCAGTGCCGAAATGCGCCGCTAATCTATCAGCAATCTTGAACAGCTTGTTA
>CAZFUG010000007.1:22536-46686 GCA_964522035.1 uncultured bacterium | reverse complement strand
CAATCCCGACTTCTCCCCGTGCCTTACCCACACAAAAACAGACTTTATTTATGCAACTATCAATAATTGGTTTCAATGTCGATAAGCCAACTTCCTGCGCAATGAATGATATCTGGCCACGCCTGGCCAGCACCTCATTGGCTCTTGAAACAAACATTGCCACCAGTACTTGAATTGTATAAATTGAGTAATAGGGGAAAATAAAAAAATATGTGCCGGAAAATTATCGTTTTTCGGTCTGTAAATGCAGATTTTTCACAAATTGCTGTAAAAAGGCACTTTGCAAAGGAGAAATGCCATGAAGCATTTTGCAATCAAACTGGTTTGTCTTGTTATAATTTTCTGTCAGCTTACCGAAGCTTTTGCTGCGGCACCGCTGGTGGTTCCGGCTGGCACTCTGGTGCGCCTCAATCTTGAAGAAAGCCTGTCGACGCGCAGCAGCAAAACCGGGCAGATGGTCAGATTTACCGTTGTTGAAGAGATAAAAATCGGCAAACGCTCGATCATCAAAAAAGGCGCAACAGCGCGCGCTCAGCTCGAAAAGGTGAGAAGGCCTGGCAATTTTGGCCGTAACGGCAGTCTTAAGCTGCGCTACCTGACGGTTACCGCTGCAAACGGCAAGGAACTGCCGATTACTCTCGGTGAAAAATCCGTTAAAACCAACGAACAGATGGGTCTGGCGGCCGGCGCCTCACTCGGCGGTTACGTGCTGCTTGGCCCCATCGGCCTGATTGGTGGCACTTTTATCAAAGGCAAGCACATAGATATACCCAAAGACACGCAACTGATCGTCGAGATCGCCAAAGACACCGCATTCTGAAAAATTGTCGCGCCACACATAAAAGCGGATTGAATATTCCTCACCTGCCCGGCAGCACAACCTGTAAAAGGGTTATATTTATCTGTGATTCCACCAGAGGCGTAACTCTGACAAGCGGGTAGAGAAAAGCCTGCGTGGATCCACGCCTAATCAAGGGTAGACGCAACGGCTGCCAGCTTTTAAATCAGATTTATTCTCTGGTAATCAAACCGGTGTCTGGTGAATCTTCTCTTGCATCGGCTTCGGCTGAAGAGGCGGAAGCGGCAGCATCAGCCCGGCGTCGTGCCAGATCGAGGTCGAGCAGTTCGTCGTAAATCGGCTTGTTATGAGCGAATTCCGGAACAGCGTAAGCCATGATCGAAACGATCATCAACGGCAGCAGCAGCATGAATTCGTTGGTCATTTCCATGATTAGAACCGTGCCAGTCAAAGGACCGCGAACGACTGCCGAAAACATGCCGGCCATACCCAGCACCAGAAAAATCATCGGGTCAAAGCGACCAGGGTCGACCCAGTTGACCAGATGCTGAAAAATGCCACCGCACAGAGCGCCTAATAACAGAATCGGTGCAAAAATACCCCCCGGAGCTCCGGTGTTGTAGCTCAAGAGAGTCAGAAGAAAACGCGCCAGCAGAAATATTGCCAGAAGCTTCAGCGGGTAGCGCCAAAGAAAAACATTTTCGGTAAGACGGTGCCCGGTGCCGAGCAGATCTGGAAAATAGTAGCCGGTGAAACCGAACAGAACCCCGAGAAGAATGCCAAGCAGCAGCCTGAAAGGACCAAAAACCCGCAGCGATCTTATCAGCAAACGATTGAATGCCAGACCAACAAAGCCAATAGCCACGCCAAAAAGGATTGACCATAAAACCAGGCGCAGGTCAGGGTAGCCAACCAGACGCAGCTGAAAAATCGGGCTCTGGCCCAGAATCAGGCGGCAAACCAGGTTAGCAGATATGGTTGCCGAAAACGCAACCACCATACTGAATCGATCAAGCTTCTGCTGCAGTTCTTCAATAATGAACAACAGGCCGGCTAATGGCGCGTTAAATGCCGAAGCCAGACCGGCCCCGGCACCGGCACAAAGCATCAAAACCCGTTCCTGATGGTTGGATTTGAAGATCCTGGCGCATATATCGCCAACCGCGCTGCCCATCTGCACGGTCGGGCCCTCGCGGCCAAGCGCAAGTCCGGCGCCGATACCGATGATACCGCCAAAAAACTTTACCAGCAGAACCGGAACTGAGCGAAATTCAAAGCCCTCTTTAAGAACGCCCTTCAAATGCGGAATACCGCTGCCTGAGGCCTCTGGAGCCCATTTTTTCAGGGCGATAAGAATTGCTGCCATGGCAATTGCGAACACCAGAGAAGGCATCAGTGCATGCTGGGTTCGCAGCAGACCAAGCAGAATCACTCTTATGTGTTCTGCCTGTTCGAGGCCGATTCTGAACATAACCGCAACCAACCCCGAAAGAACGCCGAGAAGAACTGATTTGGCAGCCAGTCGACGCCGTGTGAGAAAGCATTTTAAGTGTTGTTCGTTTTCCATGGCACTTTCTATAACATCATTGATCCATGCAATTTAACATTGGTATTAAGTCAGTTCAATGTTCCAGTCCATTGTTACATGGAAGTTCAAGAACAGCATATGATTACGTCGTCTCCGCAAAAGCAGTGATCTAAGACATTGTTGATAAGATTACCGCTTTCACCCCCATGGCCACAGGCGCGAAAATTACGAATAAGTAAATGATTCAAATGAGACAAATTATTGGTCTTCTGTCAGGTTAGGATCGGCGATTGTTCAGTCATTACAGAGCAGTTTGGGATGAATCACTTACTTTGTCAGCCAGTTTCGACATACTCGAAACAATCTTGTCCACAAGTTTTCATTAGGTCTGCAGCAATCAATAATACTCTCATCTTCTCATTTTGCAAGCATCCGGTAAGACTTCCAGGGTAAAAGCGATACTGTAAAAATTTGACAAAATTCAAATGATCATTTAAATTAAATATTTGATTGAGACTTTTTTCCGGGAGAATAATATGCGCGGCAGAAAATCTGAAAAAACCAGCCAGCTCAGAGAAGTCAAAAAACTCAGAGGCTCCGGACAAACCCGGCGGCCGCGACCTGAAGAACAAGCCACAGACAAAACAACATCTCAGGCGTCTCAGGCCTCTGACTCTTGTAAAACTGCCAAAATCGATCGAACGACCAAAGCTGATCAAGCAGCACGGGTGGCTCAAACTTCTCAAAAGACCCGTCATAATAAGGTTTCGCAGGTTGTCCACCCCTCTCAAGCGATTCAGGTTGATCAAGCCTTGCGGTTTGCCAAAACCCCTCAGCAGGCTACTCAATCTGATCAAGTCAAACAGGTTGCCCAAACATTTCACGCTGCCCACGCAACTTATAACGACTTTGCCGGCGACAGCAGAGATCTGGCGACCAGACGAGCTTCAGAAACCGGAACAAACAAAAAGAAATCCACACACAATCTTCTGCTCGAATGCGCCGGGCAATTGTTTGCCGAGCGCGGTTACAGCGGCACAAGCATCAAGATGATTGCCGATGTTTCGAAACAGAATATTGCCGCTGTCAACTATCACTTCGGAACCAAACAGAATCTCTTTGTCTGCGCACTCAAGCACGTTCTCAGCCACATCATGCAGCCAGTTGAAACCGAGGCGGATGACGCAAAAGAGACTCTGGCAGTCAGGCTGCGCATCTTCATTCATGATCGCTGCATGTTTCTGCTGAGCGGCAAAGCCCCGGCCTGGTATGGCAAACTCATTGTCAGAGCCGGTTTTGAAATTCCATTCGCCGAAGATCAGAAAAGCATCGAGGTTTTCAAACCCGATTTTGAATTTCTCGAAAACCTGGCTGTCAGAATCAAAAAAGACGTTGACCCAGTCAGGGCAAGATGGTGGGCCTATTCTGTAGTTGGCCAGATTTTCTTTTATGTTTTCGGGCGCGACATGATCAAAATCGCCAATCCTGACACCAGTTTTGATATCCGCACGGTTAATGCAATTTCTGAACACATATACGAACTCTCGCTTGAATGGCTGAGGCACGAGCAACCACCAAAGCCTCTGCGAAAGCCACTTAACAGCAAAACAGCCGGCAGAAAGGCGTAGCCCGATGCCAAATCAATGCATGCTTTTTTCTAAAATTAACATGTGCAATTTTGCTTGAGAACTGCCTGAAATTTGAGTTTAAATCGCTGACTGCGAGGCTAATACAATGAAATTGAATAAACCGACAAGTTTCCTTCTGACAACCGCCCTCTTAATTATTTTTGCCGCCGGAGCACAGAGTATCAAGGCACAGACCCTGGCTGTTACCACGACTCCGGTCGCCATACGCACATTTTCGGAGACTTTGCGGGTTCAGGGTAACGTCGATTCTGCCAGCATTGCCCGCGTTTCACCGCGAATTCCGGGGCCCATCGACGCGATTTTTGTGGGCGAAGGCGATGCGGTCGAAGCCAACAAGACCAAGCTGTTTGTCATCGATCCGGTGAAGCTCGAAAAAAATCTTGAAATCAGGCGTCAGGAACTGACGATCGCCAGACTTGCCATCAAAGAAAAAGAAGCGCGGCTCAAACAGGCCGAAGCCGACCTGGAAAAATCGAAACAGGATGCGAACCGCTCTCGCCTGCTCTGGGAAGACAACTCAACCAGCCAGGACAACTACGAAAAAGCTATGCTGAAGCTCAAAGTCAGCGACGCCACGATCGAACACATCAAAACCCTGATTGCACTCGATCAGGAACAACTGAAAAAGGCTGAACTGGCGCTGGTTATCGCTGAAAAAGACTTTGCCGATTCAACAGTGCTCGCACCCATTTCGGGCAGAGTATCGCAGAAACTGCAGGAACCTGGTGAGATGGCCGCACCGGGCAAACCGATTCTGCTGATCAAAGACCCAGATAATATCGAGATTTCGGCCTATCTGCCGGCAGAATATTATCACCGGGTCGAAAAGGGGCAAACGAAAGTGGGCATAAAATCATACTCTGGAGCGGAAATTAAAACCGCCGTATCTTTCAAAAGCCCCGAAATCAGCCCTGAATTAAGAACCTTCCAGATAAAATGCCAGGTATCAGACCCGAACAAACAGCTGGTACCAGGAGCACTAGCCGAAGTAAACATACTGCTCGCAGAAAAAACCGGTCTGGCAGTGCCGGCCGCCACGATTCTCAACCGTGACAACGGCAAGGCCATTTTTCGGGTCGAAGAAAACCGGGCCCGCATGATCATGGTGACTACCGGTCTTGAAAATGAAGGTTTCTATGAGGTTACACCGGTTAATCAGGCTGACAGTCTCAAGCAGGGTGATCTGATAATAAGTGGCGGCCAGCACCTGATAAACGACGGTCAGCAGGTTCAGATGCAGAAAAACGACAGCGAGGCTGCAAAATGAATCTGATCAGTCTGTCTGTCAGGCGCTGGGTTGCAGTCATCTGCCTGATGCTGGCCATCGCCGGCCTCGGAATCAACTCATACCGCAAACTGCCGCTCGAAGAACTTCCCAAAACCGATATGCCGTTTATAACGGTCGTCACGGTTTACCCCGGAGCTTCCCCTGAAGAAATCGAAACTGATGTGGCCAAACGTATAGAAGATGCGGTCGGCAGTATCGACGGCCTGAAACATTTGACGTCTTCATGCATGGAAAACGCCTGTCAGACTTTTCTTGAATTTCATATCGGCACCAGTGTCGATCTGGCGGCCAATGACGTTCGCGACAAGCTCGATCTGATTCTGCGGGATTTTCCTGAAGGGGTCGAAAAACCGCGGGTTCTTAAATACGATATCAATGCGCAGCCGATCATCAATCTTGCAATTACGGGAAACCGCCCGATCGAAGAAATTTTCGACTTCGCCGACAACGAATTCAGGGATTTTCTGGCTACTGTACCCGGGGTTGCAGAAATCAAACTCACCGGCGGTGCCCGTCGTGAGCTGCAGATTCTGCTCGACCGTGAAAAGCTTGCCGCCAGAAGCCTGACCAGCCTTGACGTTGCCGGAGCGATACGTAAAGAAGTCAAACTGATACCTGCCGGCCGTATCAGACATGATGGTTCCGAATACGCGGTCAAATTCGATGCGGATTTTCGCAACTTCAAAGATCTGGCCGATCTCGAAATTGCCAACCGGAATGGCCAGAGGTGCTATCTGCGCGATGTTGGCGAAATCAGCATGGCCAGTGAAGAGCGCCGCCAGGCCGCCAGTGTCGATGGCGGCCAGTGCATAGCCGCTCAGATAATAAAAAGGGCTGACGCCAATGCTGTCGAGGTTGTAAATCAGGTCAAAAAAAGCATAGAAAGCCTGAAAAGTCGTTTACCTGGTGGTATCGAGATTGTCTGGGTGGCCGATTCAGGTGCCTACGTTCAGGCATCTGCCGACAACGCGGTCGACAACATCTGGCAGGGAATTCTGCTGACTGCGATTCTGATGTTTTTCTTTCTTTATAATTTCAGCTCGACGATTACGGTAGCCATTACCATGCCGCTTACGGTCATTGCCGGCATCTGTTTCATCGCGTTGATGGACTACAGCCTGAATACGGTAACTCTAATGTCGCTTGGTCTTTCGGTCGGCATACTCGTTACCAACGCCATAGTTGTTCTAGAAAGCATCGTTGCCAGAATTGCGGCGGGTCAGAACAGTGAAACCGCTGCTATTGAAGGCAGCAGTGAGATTGTGGCGGCCGTAATCGCCAGTGCCGGCACCAACATTGTCGTTCTTTTTCCGATCAGTCTGATGAAGGGGCAGATCGGACAGTTTTTCATTCCGTTTGCGATAACCATGGTCGGGGTTACCGCCATTTCGCTGTTTCTATCTTTCACTTTGACGCCAGCACTCGCAGCCAGAATTATCAAACCTGCCAGCGATAAGGATTCGCCGCTTAAAAGGCTTGAAAAATTCTGGAACCACAATTTTGCCCGTTTTACCTCGTTAGTTGTCGGCGTAGTAAAAATGCTTGCGGCAAAACGCTGGCGGGCCGTCGCATTCATTTTGTTTACAATGCTGCTGCTCGGGCATGCCATTTATCTTGTTCCGGCGGTCGGTTTTGCCTTTCTGCCGGTGTCTGACCGCGGTGAAATAATTGTTAAGCTTGAGTTTCCGACAACTTTTTCGCTGGCAGCAACTATTGAAAAGACAAAATCGATCGAGCAGACGCTAGCAGATGTGCCTGAGCTCAAGCACCGCCTGACAACTGTCGGAAAAATCGACGGCACGGTTGGCCAGACATCTGAAGGCGTTTACCTGGCTCAGATTTTCTGCAAATTCAGCGAAAAGATTCAGCGCAATGTCGATATTCACAATCTTCGCGGCATGATCACAGGCAGGCTCGCAAAAATCCCTGATGTCATGGTCAGCACGACTCTGCCTGATCAGACCGGTGCAGGCGCTGAGCTCAAACTGGTAATCAACGGCGATGACTTTGCCGTTCTCAATGGCATTGTTACCGACCTCGCTGCTAGAGCTACAAAAGCCGGCTGGCTTGAAGAAATCGACACGTCAGTGAGATCCGGCAAGAATGAATTGCGGGTTAAGCCGCAGCGAGCCGTTCTTGGTGATCTCAAAGTTCCGGCAACGCAGCTGGGTATGGCTTTAAGAACAAATCTTGAAGGTGCGAAGGCCGGCATTTTCAAAAGTGAGGCGCGCTCTTACGACATTCGCGTCAAACTCAGCGAAAAAGAGGGGTTGAATCAGATCAACGAACTCGAAATGCCGGGCCCGGCAGGGCACCCGGTGATTCTGCGCAACTTTGCCAGCATCGAACAGAAACAGGCCCCGGTTCTGATTACCAGACGCAATAAAAGCCGCGTTGTGATGTTTTACGCCAACCCGGCCCGCGGCACCCCATTAGGTCGCGCCGCCGATCAGCTCGTCAATCTGATTACTGCCGAAAAGCCATTACCGGCGGGTTATTCGCACGCATTTTTCGGAAAAGTCGAAGCCATGCATGAGGGCATGGCTGACTTTGTCGAAGTCGGCATCATCGCTTTCTTTCTTACCTATCTGCTGCTGGCCGCCATTCTTAATTCGTTCACCCGGCCGCTTATCATTCTTGTCACCATTCCGCTCGGTATGATCGGTTGTGTGTGGGCTCTGTATCTTGCTGGCGAACCGATTTCGATGATGGTGCTGCTCGGTGGCGTCATGTTGATCGGCATTGTCGTCAACAATGCCATTCTCATCATGGATCGGGTTCAACTCAATCTTGAAGCCGGGCAAAGCCCGCATCAGGCAATGTTTGCTGCAATAGAACACGAAATGCGGGCGGTTACCATGATTACCCTGGCTGCAGTGGCTGGTATGCTGCCGATGGCGCTTGACAGCAGCCTGGGCAGCGAACTGCGCAGCGGTATCGGCATGGCCTCGATCGGCGGGATTGCCATCTCTGCGGTGCTGACAATGCTGGTAATTCCGGTTTTTTACTGCCTGACCAACCCTGAAAAAAAACCTTAAAGGGTTTTCAACGCGAATGGTTGATAATTAAGCGATGCAGGGCTTCCATGGCCGGTTTAACTTCGGTCTTGTCGACGGCATAGCTGAGCCTGATACGGTCATGCTGTTCGACGGCCGGCACGATATCACCAAGGGTGCGGGCGAAGGTTGTTGCCAGCTGACTGTTACCTGCTAGACCGCAGCCAACCAGCGTTATTGTGGTAAGGTTGGCAAAACATTCGACCTCATCGGCATCCATTCGAGCGGCGTGTTCCCAGCAGAACGGGATCGCTGAAAAGGCATCGGCGCGCCTGAAGCCAAGGCGAAAGCTTCCCTTATGCTCATTATAAAGTTTGAACTGCTGGACAGAAGGTTTGAAAGGCTGCTTTGCCAGGTCTTCGAGCAGTATCGCGTCGGGTTGGCCAACACCGTGCATGCGCATGTAAACAAGTTTGTTGTCGCAGGTGATGCTCTTGACCGCTATTTGGTCGTCACCATCCGGGCCAACGACGCTGCCTTCCGCATTCGAAAAACTTGAACGCACATGAATACGTATCTGACAGTCACGGGCGCTTGAAATGGCGCGCGGATGCAGAATACCATTACCAAACCCTGCCAGCATAAGCATTTCGTCATAACTGAGATGCCAGACCTTGCGTGCATCAGGAATAATACGTGGATCGGCTGTATAAATGCCGTCTTCATCGGTATATTTTTCGCAGACTTTCTGGCCGAGTTCGCGTGCCAGAATGACGGCGGTGAGGTCAGACCCGCCGCGGCCGAGAGTTGTGAGATCGCCGTCGCCGGTAATACCCTGAAAACCGGCAACTACTGCCACTGTGCCTGGTTCGAGAAACTCAGCCAGCTGTCTTGCCCTGCCAATGCTGACAATATTGTAATCTTCACCCTGCATTTCTGAAAAAAGCTGCAGGTTGAAGGCATTAAAAGAGCGGGAGCGCACGCCAAGATCTTTGAGAGCCGCAGCTGCAAGAGAAGCGCTGACCATTTCGCCGGTTGCCATTATATGATCGAGCTCGCGCCGTTCTGGCACAGGGGTGACCTTGTTCATCAACGCTATTAAATCATCGGTGGTATCGCCCATTGCCGAAACCACTACGACCATGCGGTGACCACGCCGGGCCTTTTCGGCAATCCGCTCGGCAACCTTTTTTATGCGATCGACCGAGCCCATGGATGAACCGCCAAACTTCTGTACAAGAACTTCGCCGTTGGCAAACATGGTTTTCAGGCCTGCCTTATGTAACGGAAACAGGCCTTCAGACCCGCCAGTTTAACCTGACCGGCAATCTGCCCGAGTGCTTTTTCAAGATTATCACGGGTAGTGCGGCTGGTAATGAGAATGACTGCGTACCCTGCTGTGTCAGAGGTTTCCCGTGAAACGGCAATCGCAGTCTGATGAATTTTTTCGATCTCGATACCATTGCGATTGAGCATCTGAAGCAATTGCGCCATGGTATCGGTCAGATTGACGATGTTGAAGCGCAGATAAAAATGGTCGGCAAATGGTTCTATCCGGTCGGGGGTTGTCAGATCAACCGCCAGGGATTCATCATAAAGATCAGCAAGAATGCCGCGCACCTGAATTTCTGGCGAAGTGCCAGGGCATGCATAAAACTGAGTCATGCCATCGGTAGTGCGAACATAGATCATTTCTGAGCCACCACGGGCCTGAGCCAGCAGATACCTCGACGGAATCATGCATGGCTCGACTATGGCCTTAATCATGCCTTCCTGGTGTCTGGCAATACCGAGCAGTCTGATTGAAAAGCCCAGTTCTGAAGCAATTCTGACATCGTCGAGAGATAAAGTGCTGATGCCGGCAGTGAATATATCTTCAGGCCGCAGAATGCGCCCAAAAATCTGAGCAATCTGCAATAACAGACGATTTCTGCTGATTATGCCATGCAGATTCTGGCTGGGATTGCCGCCAGCCAACTTTTCCCATTGGGCTTCGTGAATCGCCTGTTCAAGCGTCTTGCCTTCTTTTTCCATGCGCGAAAGCACAAAACTGGTTACAGAATCATTCTGCACCATTATCTTTTCGGGCCTGGCAACCGCATATTCAGAGCAGATCATGCGCTGGAACGGGAAGGTCCCGCCAATGGCGGCACTGAAAAAAGTCTGGCGGTGTTTACCTTCAAGCAGGCGTTTTATAGCCAGATCTGCATCGGTGGTAATTACGTTTTCGGGAAGTTTTTTAACATTGTTGCCGCCGGCAAAATGAATACCAGTCTGCACCGCAGCAAAAAAATCGCCTGAATCCAGAGCCATCCAGGTTTTTTCGGCATTTTCTCGGCCAAGAACCGGAAATTTAAGCGCCTCTTCGCGACCGAGACTGTTAAGAATTTCCTGTAGGCGGCGTTTCCATTCTGGCAGGTTGATGAACCCGGCGCTTTTCATTTCAGCCGTGAACTCCTTCGCCGCTCGCATTTTCTACCGATTCTAGAAAGGCTTCAGAAAGAGTTGGGTGCGGGTGAATCATGCGGCCGAAAGCATGGTGATCAATGCCAAACTGAGCCATCATCGTGGCTTCGTTGATGATATTGCTCGCTTCAGGGCCCCAGATGACTGCGCCGAGAAGTTTGCCATCGTTGCCAATAAGTGTTTTGATCTGCCCGTCGCCTTCGCCGGCTGTAAGTGCTTTGCCGTTAGCCGAAAACAGGCTGCGACCGGTTTTGTATTCAACAGCCTTTTCTTTCAGAGCGTCTTCGCTCTGACCGACCCAGGCAATTTCAGGGTGCGTGTAAACGCATGACGGAACGAGTGAATAATCGGCCGCCACTTTTTCACCCTGCCATTGAGCGGCAAGGATCATGGCATCGTAAGAGGCTTTGTGAGCGAGCATCGGGCCTTTAATCGCGTCGCCAATCGCAAATACACAGGGTTCACTGGTCTGATAATCGTCACCGGTTTTGAGCAGACCGCGTTCGGTTTCGATCTGCACATCGGTTTCATGCATGAAGCTCATGTTAACGCGGCGGCCGACAGCGATGAGAACCTTGTCGAATTCGCGCTCGGTGCCATCGATTACTGCGAGTGCCCGGCCGTTCTTTTCGGTCAGAGAATCGACCTTTTTGCCGGTCATGATTTCCATGCCTGATTTTTTAAAGACCGGCAGCAGGCGTTTAGCCGTGGCATTGTCGAGACCCGGCAGAATCTGCGGCATCATCTCGACCACACAGACTTTGCTGCCAAATTCAGCGAATACCTGACCAAGTTCAATACCGATTACCCCACCGCCGACCACGAGAAGGCTCTGCGGAACTTCAGCGGTATTGAGAGCTTCGTTGCTTGTCCAGAAAATGCTGCGGTTGGCCGGAAAAACTGCCGGAGCTGCCGGCACAGAACCAACTGCCAGGCAAATTTTCTTGCCCTGAATCGGTTCTTCGTAACCGGCAATTTTTACCACCCGGTCTTTATAAAGCTTTCCGAGGCCCTTGAACAAAGTTACGCCGCTTTTTTCAAGCATCTTAACGATACCCTGGCGCAACTGTGCCGTGATTTTATTCTTGCGTTCGAGAACTTTTGACCAGTCAAAACCCGGATTTTCGCAGCTGAGGCCGAAATCAGCCGCACTCTTCAGCAAATGATAGGTGCGGGAAGAGGCCAGCAGAGCTTTGGTAGGTATGCAACCCCAGTTGAGACAGGTGCCGCCGAATTCACTTTCGCTGTCGACGATGGCCACTTTCCAGCCTTTGCGTGCCATACGTGCTGCCAGAGGGTAACCACCGGGACCACCGCCAAGAATGATCAGGTCAAAAGTCTGCATGATTATTCTCCGATGCTGATGAGAGCTGCGCCCTTTTCAACGGGTTTGCCGTTCTCGATGAGAATTTTTACCACTTTTCCAGCTTTGTCAGACTTGATTTCGTTCATCATCTTCATTGCTTCGACGATGCAGATTGTCTGGCCAGCTTTTATCACGTCGCCTTCCTTTATGAATGGCTGAGAATCCGGTGATGGGGCTCTATAGAAAGTGCCGGTCATCGGTGAAACAACGGTTTTAAAATTATCGGCTGCAACTTGCTTTTCAGCTGCTGGTGTTTTTTCTGGTTGCTTTTTGATTGCCGGCGCTTCGATATGCATCATTGGCATCGGCATAACTGCAGCCTGGGGCTGAACAACATGATGAGCTGCAACTGAGTGCTTTTTAAGACTGAGTTTAAGCTCAGAAGTTTCGAGTTCGATCTCGGCGAGACGATTTTCGCCCATGAATTTGATTATATCTACGACCTGATCGATGACCTGGCCCTGTTTATCTGTGGTAACCCTGACGGTTTTTTCTTTTGCAACTGCTTTTGGCATTTTTTTCTCCATGGTGGTGAGAGTGAGGCGAGTATACCAGATAGCCAAAACATGGGCAATAAGGTATATTTGTGTAAGTTCGGCTTTGTTTTTCGATGTCTGTTTTTGCACATCGCCTATAATTATGTTGTACATAATTAATTAAAAGACATAGTCTTATTATTCTTTAGGTTCGGTGGAAACTGTGGAAAACCCGTGTACAACTTTTCAAACCTTTATTTGCTTATGTGGAAAAAGTTGTTGAAAGCCTTTGAAGTTTTTCACTGTTTATTAACATATTTTTACGTTTGTGGTTTTCCACGATTTTTCCACATAATTTCCACATGGTTTTCCAGATTATTATCAGAACATTGATGTTAAAAAACCTTGCGGATAAGGCTTTTGTCTGCTATTATTCAACCATCCCAACAAACGCAGAATAACCCGTTTCACGTGGCTATTGCTTTCTCCGGTTATTTGAAGTTGTTGTACACAAAGCTGTGAGGTCATTGTACATGATATCGTCGCTCGATACGCTCTGGAATAAAATCACCACAGAAATCCAGGCTGATGGAAGCAGTAAAAACAAGGCAAGTTCAAAGATTTTCCTCAGTTCCATCACGCCGGCAGCTATTGAAGGCGACCATCTGATCATGGAAGCCGCAAACGATTTCTGCCGTGACCTCGCAGAAAAGCGTTATGCCGATGTAATTACCCGCATTCTCAGCGGCGAAAAACCGGCTCTCAAATATCGTCTGGTGACCAAAGCCGGCCGACCGGCTGCAGTTAAACCTCAGCAGCCGACAATTCCGGCAATCAGAACCGATGATGAACCGCTTAAAGCTGCTAAAACAGTTCCTGCCAGATATGACGGCATGTTTAACAGCAAGTATTCCTTTGATTCTTTCGTTGTCGGCAAAAGCAATCAGTTTGCTTACGCAGTCTGCCAGGCGGTAGCCAAAAACCCGGGCAGCCTTCACAACCCGGTATTCATTTACAGCGGGGTAGGTCTTGGCAAAACCCATCTGATTCAGGCAATCGGCCAGGAACTGCTTAAAAACAACCCAAAAGCCAAGATCGCCTATCTTTCTTCAGAAGTTTTCACCAATGAATTCATCGATTCACTGAAAGATAAAAAAGCCGAAGCATTTCGTTCTAAATATCGCAAAATAGATCTTCTTCTGATCGATGATGTGCAGTTTTTTGCCGGCAAAGAACAGACCCAGGAAGAATTCTTTCACACGTTCAACGAACTTTTTCAGCAGAAAAAACAGATAGTTCTCACTTCTGATTCGGCTCCAAGCAAGATTCAGCGCGGTGGTGAATCGCTCGAAGAACGCCTGGCCTCAAGGTTTGGTATGGGTGTAGTTGTAGATATTCAGCCACCAGACCTCGAAATGCGTGCTGCCATTTTTAAAAAATTCGCCAGCCAGTCGATGGTCGAAGTTTCAGACGAGATCATCATGTATATGGCTCAAAACGTCGTATCACACATTCGCGATCTCGAGGGTGCCTTCAACAGCGTTCTCGCTTTTGCCGGCATCATGCGCAAACCGGTCAGCAAAGACCTGGTCGATCAGGTGCTCAAAGATGTGCTGCGCGAAAACGCGGGCGGCAAGATCAGTATTCCCTGGATTCAGAAGCGCGTCGCCGAGTTTTACGACATCTCTGAAGACGAACTGACAGGGAAAAGGCGTTCGCAGAATCTCGTGCTTCCCAGGCAGGTTGCCATGCGCCTGTGTCAGATTTTTACCGATGCCTCACTCAATCAGATCGGCGATAAATTTGGCGGCCGTGACCATACTACGGTAATGCATGCCTGCGATAAAGTTAACCGCAAGCTCAAACAGGAAAAGGCATTTGCCGAAGAATTCGAGCGCGTCAGACGCTTTGTCGACCCCGATAAGCAATAAAGGGTGCCGGCCCGTTTAAAAACGCTATTAAGGGCGTTTTTAAGCTAATTTCCGACTGTTGTTACTACTTGAAAAAAAAGTCATTTTAGAGTAGTATATTACACCCTCTCTTCTTCACTGAGAGGGAATTGACTGACAACAGCCAGAGGGACAATGCAAACCTTCAAGCAGACAGCAGTGAACCGGAGAGTCGGCGGCACTAAACCCGCAAGTTTCTCTCTGGTTAAAGCGTTATCAGGTATGCGCGAAGCCACTTTCCGTGCTTCTGAAAGCCGCCAGCGCTTTGTGCTGACGGCAAAAGAGCTGGTAACCCTTGGCAAACTCATCAACGCCTGGAAAGACGTTGTCGGTCTGCAGCTGGCAGCCAAAACCTGTCCGACCCGCCTGATCAAGGGGCGTCTCTATCTCGCGGTGGCCGACAGCCAATGGATGCAGACTCTGGTGTTTCTCAAAGCCAGAATTATCGAGAAGCTCAATGGCCTTTTCCCTGAGATGAAAATCACTGAGGTGATCGGAAAGCCGGGGGTAATACCGCCGGAAGTCGAAAAGATGGTCAAAGAAGCCACCTGGCCCGACTGGCAAACCGAAGATGAAGTGCCAATGGCAGAATTAAAGGATCAGGAATTGTCAGAACAGATGCGTCGCTGTCAGCAGAAGCTGAACGCCAGACTCAAGGCTCTCGAAGAGCGTGGTTATCAATTGTGTGTGTTGTGTCGTGCCGCAGTAACCCGCTCAAAAAACGGCGTATGCGCGATGTGTGTTTATAAAACCCGTGAAGACAAGCTGTTAAAAACCAGGGTGTTGGTTTCAGAGATGCCCTGGCTGACTCTTGAAGAAATTTGCGAATTCGAAAGCGGCCTGACCATTGTTGAATTCGAAGCTATTCGCGCCGAATTGCTCGATGAAAGCCTGAATCTGATTCAGGAACTGGCGGCCGATCTTTCGTTGAACTACGACGAAGAAACTGCAGCCCGCATGCGCAAGGAAATGGTGCGCAGCATGATGCTTTTCAGCGGCTGTATGCCCGACGAAGTAGACTTTGAACATCTGCACACCCAGGAGCTGCCGGATGAACGCTGGCACGCATACCTGGCAATCAAACCCGGAGAACCAGAATGCTGATTCATATCGGTCAGAATGAATTTGTTGATTTCAAGACCTGTGAATTGATAATCAATCTGCAGACCGTCGATGAAGCCACGCGCCGGCGTGTGGTCGAGGCTCTGCCGAAGCTTGAAGATGAGGGCGAATATCGGGCTGCCATCAAAACCATCGATGGTCGCTGGATCGGTTCGACCCTTTCCCCCGAAGCACTCGCACAACGCGGAATTTGTCACCCATTTCAGCAGGCAGAATACCTGAAGGATGAGTGGAAGATGAGTTCCCAGTATCGATATTAAAGGAGCGACGCAATGACTGATCAGGAAAACCCTGTTGTAATGCAGCAGGAACCGCCCGAAAATTTTGAGCAGCCTGCCGAACACAACCATGAAAACGGTAATGCTGAATATTCGGCGCGAAACATCAAGGTTCTTGAAGGGCTGGAAGCGGTTCGCAAGAGACCTGGCATGTATATTGGCGGCACCGGCCTCGACGGTCTGCACCACCTCGTCTGGGAAATCGTTGACAACAGTATTGACGAAGCTCTTGCCGGACATGCCAGCACCGTTCATGTAACCATGCATGAAGATGGCTCAATTTCGGTTCTCGATGACGGCCGCGGTATTCCGGTCGACATTCATGAGCAGACTGGCAAGTCAGCCCTCGAAGTTATTCTTACCGTTCTGCATTCAGGCGGTAAATTCGATAAAAACAGCTATAAATACAGCGGCGGTCTGCACGGCGTCGGTATTTCGGTCGTTAACGCCCTGTCAGAATGGCTCGAAGTAACGGTCTGGCGTGATGGCGGTATCTTTCAGCAGACTTTCCGCCGTGGTGCCGTTGCCGGCCCGATGATTACCAGTGAAGGTGCCAGCCGCACCGGTACCAAGATCCGCTTTAAGCCAGATGCAGAAATCTTCGAAAGCACCGAATTCAGTTTCGATATTCTTTCAAAGCGTCTGCGCGAACTGGCGTTTCTCAATCGTGGCGTTAAGATCGTTCTGCGCCAGAAGTCGACGCTCAAGTGCCATCTGTTCGAATATGTCGGCGGTATCGCCAGTTTCGTCGAATTTCTCAACGAGACCAAAAATCCGCTTTTCCGTGATGTAATCAGCTTTTCCAAAGAAAAAGACGGTATCGAAATCGATGTGGCCATGTCGTATAACGACGGCTACGCCGAGCAGTTCTTTGCCTTCGTCAACAACATCAACACTATCGACGGTGGCACACATGTCGTCGGCTACAGAAACGCCCTGACCAAGGTTTTCAATCGCTACCTCAAAGAAAATCCTGACCTGCTCGGCAAAGAGAAGGGCAAGGGTAATGAAATCAAGCTCACCACCGAAGATACCCGCGAAGGTCTGATCGGCGTTCTTTCAATTCGCGTGCCTGAGCCGCAGTTTGAAGGCCAGACAAAGGGCAAGCTCGGCAATCCTGAAGCGAGAGCGATTGTCGATCAGATTGTCAGTGATGTTCTTTATGATTATTTCGAACAGAACCCAGGCGTTGCCCGCCCGGTCATGGACAAAATCCTGACTTCGATGCGCGCCAGACTGGCCGCTCAGAAGGCCAGAGAACTTACCCGTCGCAAAACCGCTCTTGAAGGCGGTTCTCTGCCAGGCAAGCTCGCAGACTGCTCAGAACGCGACCCGGCCAAATGCGAACTGTTCATCGTCGAAGGTAACTCAGCAGGTGGTTCGGCGAAACAGGGCCGTGACCGGCGCACCCAGGCGATTCTGCCCCTGCGCGGCAAAATTCTCAATGTTGAAAAGACCCGTCTCGAAAGGGTTATCGGCAGCGAAACGATTCAGGACCTTATCAATGCCATCGGCACCAACGTCGGGGCCGAAGACTTCGATATCAACAAGACCCGCTACCACAAACTGGTAATCATGACAGATGCCGACGTCGACGGTGCGCATATAAGAACTCTGCTGCTGACCTTCTTCTTCAGATATATGCCAGAACTGATTCACAAAGGCTATCTCTATATCGCCCAGCCACCGCTTTATAAGCTGAAAAAAGGCAAGGTCGAGAAGTATGCTTTCAGTGATGACGAAAAAGACAAGATCGTTCAGGAAGAATTCGGTGGCATGGACAAGGTCGTTCTGCAGCGCTACAAAGGTCTTGGTGAAATGAACCCCGAACAGCTCTGGGAAACCACTATGAACCCGGAAACCCGTGTTCTCAAAAAGGTTCGCGCTGATGACGAAACCGAAGCCGACCGCATTTTCTCGGTACTGATGGGCGACAAGGTCGAACCGCGCCGCGACTTCATTACCGTATACGCCAAACAGGTCAAGAACCTGGATATCTGATTAAGGGGCTTTCATAATGGATAACATCAACGAAAATATTCCTGTCGAGGAAAATGGCGGTATCGAGACTCCTCCTCCTCCGCCACCACCACCGCCGACAGGCATCAGACATATCAATATCGAAGACGATATGAAGGCTTCATATATCGATTACGCGATGAGCGTAATCGTCGGCCGCGCTCTGCCAGACGTCAGAGATGGCCTGAAGCCGGTTCATCGCCGCGTGCTCTACGCAATGTTCGATCAGGGCATCACCAGCAAGAAACCTTTCGTCAAATCAGCCCGCACCGTCGGGGAAGTTCTGGGTAAGTATCACCCGCACGGTGACTCAGCTGTTTATGACACCCTCGTTCGCATGGCCCAGGATTTCAGCCTGCGCTACCCGTTGATCAACGGTCACGGCAACTTCGGTTCGGTCGATGGCGATGAAGCGGCGGCAATGCGTTATACCGAAGCCCGTCTCGAAGCTCTGGCAGAAGAAATGCTCAAAGACATCGAGATGGAAACGGTCGAATGGATGCCGAACTTCGACGGTTCTCTGAACGAGCCGATTGTGCTGCCCAGCAAGTTTCCGAATCTGCTGGTCAACGGTTCATCAGGTATCGCGGTTGGTATGGCAACCAACATGCCGTCTCATAACCTCGCAGAAGTCATTGACGGCCTGATTCAGCTGATCAACAACCCAGAAGTCACCATCGACGAGCTGATGACCTATATTCCCGGCCCGGATTTCCCGACCGGCGGTATCATCATGGGCACCGATGGCATCGAATCAGCTTTTAAAACCGGTCGCGGCAGTATCGTCGTTCGCTCGGTAGTCGAAATTGAAGAATTCAACAAGGGCCGTGACCGTATCGTCGTTACCGAACTGCCTTATCAGGTCAACAAAGCCCGCCTTGTCAAATCAATCGCCGATCTGATCAAAGAAAAGAAGATTGATGGCATTACCGACCTGCGTGATGAGTCGAGCCGCGAAGGTATGCGCGTCTGTATCGAACTGCGCAAGGGCGTTAATACCGACGTCATTCTCAACCAGCTGTACAAGCATACTCAGATGCAGAGCAGTTTTGGCGTAATCAATCTGGTTCTCGTCGATAACCGCCCGCTCGTTCTCAATCTCAAGCAGATGATGGAACACTATATCAATCACTGCCGCGAAGTAATTCGCCGCAGAACCGTGTTCCAGCTGCGCAAGGCCGAAGAGAAGGCCCACATTCTCGAAGGTTTGACGATCGCTCTCGACAATCTCGACGCGGTTATAGAGCTGATCAAGTCGGCCAAAGATCCGAATGAAGCCAAACAGGGCCTCATGGATACCTTCATGCTCTCTGACAAGCAGTCACAGGCGATTCTCGAAATGCGCCTGCAGAGACTGACCGGCCTCGAACGCGACAAGATCATCGCCGAATACCACGATACTTTGGCTCTGATCCAGAAGCTCAAAGGCATTCTCGAATCAGACGAGAAGGTCAGAGAAATCATCAAAGAAGAACTGCTCGATATCAAAACCCGTTTTGGTGATGCCCGCCGCAGCAAGATCACCAGATCTTCAGCCGAAAAGCTGAATGTCGAAGATCTGATGCAGGAAGAAGACATCATCATCACCCTGACCAAGAACGGCTATGTCAAGCGCATGTCACCGAGCGTCTTCAGACAGATCAGCCGTGGCAGCAAGGGCAGCAACGTTATGGGCGTCAAAGACGAAGACGTCGTCGAACATATGTTCCTGGCCACGACCCACTCATATCTGCTGGTATTCACTTCAATCGGCAAAGTGCACTGGATCAAGGGCTACCAGATACCAGAAGGTGGCCGCCAGGCAAGTGGCCGCGCCATGGTCAACCTGCTGCAGTTCGAAGAAAACGAAACCCTCACCGCCATTCTGCCGATCAAGAAATTCGACGATGTGCGCCGCCTGTTCATGGTAACCCGCAAGGGTATCTCAAAAATGGTCATGTTGTCGGCGTTTGCCAGACCGATGGCCCGCGGCATCATTGCGCTCAAGCTCGATGAAGGCGATGAACTGATTGGCGTCAAACCGATCAACGGTGGCGAGCAGGTGGTCATTGCGACCCGCAACGGCTATGCCATACGCTTCCCTGAGAGTGAAGTACGCGTCATGGGCAGAACTGCCCGTGGGGTCAAAGCCATCACTTTCAGAGACAAGAACGATGAAGTTATCGGCATGGAAGTCTTCAGCCGCAAGAAAGACGATGACGGCGAGCTGCATGTTGCCGTAGTTCCGTCTGTTGAAGGCGATATTACCGTGGCTGCTGAAGCAGAACCAGTTGATGAGGTAATAGATGAGGTCATCGACGACGTGGTCGAAGACGAAATCATCGATGAGGTGGCTGGCGACGAAAACGCTCTGCCACCCGAAGATGATGGTCGCTACGAAGGCAGATTGCTGACCGTTTCGGCGCTGGGCTTCGGTAAGAAGACCGATGTCAACAACTACCGCGTCACTCATCGCGGCGGCAAAGGCGTTATCAACCTCAAGATCATGGAAAAGACCGGCGAAGTTCTCGCAATCAAACGTATGTTTGAAGGCGATGAGCTGATGGTCGTCACTACCAACGGCAAAGTCGTGCGCCTGAGCGCCGATTCGATCAGAAATACAGGTAGAGCCGCTTCTGGCGTCAAGCTGATCACTCTCGATGGCGATGACAGGCTGATTTCTGTCGTCAGAATTCCATCGAAAGAAGAGGCTGCCGACTGATACACCGGGCTGCCTCTCTGATTCAGAGAGGCAGCCACTTCATTTCAATTTCTGGCAAGGGTAAAAAGGTTCATGAACGAAGAAAAAGTGCCGGTCAAACGTAAACGTGTGCGGTTTTCGACAGAAATTATGTTTATTCTGTCGGTGGTATTTTGTGTGGCTCTGTCAATAACCTATCTGGTTCGCTACAATAATATCCGCACACTGCTGCAGCGTGAAGCTGAACTGCGTGAGCGTATCGAAGCACTCGAACGTGAAAACCGGCATCTCAAGCAAAACCTCGAAATGCTTTCAACACCTGAAGGCATCGAAAGACTGGCGCGTGAACGACTTGGCCTGGTTAAACCCGAAGAACTCGTGATTTATACAATCAACGAAAAGAACGAGCATGGCGGTCAGGCAGCACCGGCGCCTCAGACTCCGGTTTCAGTTCCAGATCAGGCGTCGCCGGCAGCAGAAGCCCCCTGAGGCCCCTTGTGTTCTCTGCGCCTTACCCCTTGCTTATGCCAGAACTGGTAAAGGCAGAAATAGAAGAAATTAAAACCAGATTCCCGTTGTCTGTTATACAGGCAGCGGGAATTTTAATTTTCGGGATTATGATTTTTTTTCAGTTTAATTCAATGGTGATGCAAAAACTGGCTGTACATTGTTGCGATTCGTCAGACAAAACCGCTGAAAAAGTGTTGATTTTGATCGGTACCTGTGCTATCTTTATAAGGCACTGGAGGAATGGCCGAGTGGTCTAAGGCGGCGGTCTTGAAAACCGCAGGGTGAAAGCTCCGTGGGTTCGAATCCTACTTCCTCCGATTGCATCTCTGGAGAGATGGGTGAGTGGCTTAAACCAACAGTTTGCTAAACTGTCGTACTGGGTAACTGGTACCGGGGGTTCAAATCCCCCTCTCTCCGAAGCGAATTTGCGCCCGTAGCTCAGTTTGGATAGAGCACCAGATTGCGGATCTGGTGGCCAGAGGTTCGAGTCCTCTCGGGCGCGTTGCTTTTTCCTGAGGGTTTTAATTTTCCCTCATCCGGAAAGGTGGCTGAGTTGGTCTAAGGCACACGCCTGGAGAGCGTGAGTGGGGGCAACTCCACCGCGGGTTCGAATCCCGCCCTTTCCGTTGTCGTGCTAGATGGGGGGCTCGGGGTCCCTTATCCACCGCAAATCCCCGCCAGGCGGATCGAATCCCTGTCAGAGGGCATTGTTGGTGGCAACGGCCAGTTCTAGAAGCATCGAAGGACGGGTTCCACACGGCGAAAGTCCGTGAACTCCGCCAGGATCGGAAGGTAGCAACGGTAAACGATCGCTTTCGGGTGATGTGGCAGCGCCTGTCCGGAGCCTATAGTTCAGGATACGTACCATTGACGTATGTTCGAAGGCAGGTGCACGACTTCTCTCCAACCCAGACATGGGTCTTTTTTTTTAGCTGTTAATCTGTTAACCTGTTGCAGGTGAGCAAGATTGCCCATGAACGGAGAACCAGATGACTGCACCAGCCCGTCAGAACCTGTATCGCAAATATCGCCCCCAGCGTTTTTCTGAACTGTCGGGCCAGGAACACATCTCACGCACAATTCAGTCGGCAGTGGCTTCTGATCGTATTTCCCACGCTTATATGTTTTCCGGGCCGCGTGGCACCGGTAAAACCTCTGCTGCCCGCCTGCTTGCCAAGATTCTCAACTGCACAGATCTGCAGAAAGATGCCCGCGGTCTGCCGGACTGCTGCCGTGTCTGTCACAACTGTCGCCGCATCGAAGAGATGAACTTCATGGATATCATCGAAATCGACGCTGCCAGTAACAACAGCGTCGAAGATATCAGGCAGATGCGCGAGAAGGTTAAATACCGCCCTGCCGAGGGCAAATACAAAATTTATATCATCGACGAAGTGCATATGCTATCGGGCTCGGCATTCAATGCCTTTCTCAAGACGCTTGAAGAGCCACCTCCGAATGTGCTTTTTGTTCTGGCCACCACCGACCCGCAGAAAGTGCCTGCTACCATCATTTCTCGCTGCCAGTGCTTCGATTTTCATTCTGTGTCGCGGCGCACAATTCAGGCCCGCCTTGAAGAAATTGTTAAACTTGAAAACGCCGATGGCGGGTTTCCGGCATTTGAGCCCGAAGCGCTATCGATGATCGCTGAATGTGCCGAAGGCGGCTTTCGCGACGCACTCAGTCTTCTCGATCAGATTTCGGCCTCGGCTTCGGGTGATCTGATAACCCTCGATCAGGTTCTTGAGATGACGCGACGCCTGAGTTATTCTACGCTCAAAACCATTGCCGGCGCTATTTTCGCTCACGACCTCGCCGCCCTGGTGAAGCAGCTGAACGACCTGTACTTTCGCGGTTACGAGCCGCAGACGATTGGCCGCGACCTGCTCGAATATCTGCGCCGCTGCATGATTCTGCGCATCGACCCGGAGGCGAATCAGGTTCTCGATCTTCCGGCCGAGCAGGTCACCGAACTGAAAAACCAGATAAGCCAGCTGTCGGCACGCTATCTGATCGGCGCAGTTACCCGGGTTGAAAGGGCTCTGATGACTATCAGAAGCTCGCTTCAGGCAAGAGTGCTGCTCGAATCTGAATTGATCCGTCTCGGTCTTGGTGACGAGATTTTTGCGGCTGAAGCGCTTGAAAAAAGAGTTGAACAGCTTGAACAGAAACTGGCCGCGGTTAAAAGACTGGCTGGTCAGCCTGGTGCCGCCCGTGGCGGCCGGCCGTTGCCTGTGACAGCAATGGGTCAGACTTCTCAGCCATCTGCAAACCCGCCGACTCGCCCGACTTTGGTTTCTTCGCAGCCGTCTTCTGCACCCAGGCCGACACATCTGCCTGACAACGTGGTGCCGATGACTACGGTCACTTCGAAAAACGTTGACCCATTCACGGAATTTCGCAACGCGGTTGGCAGCAAATCCAATGTTTGTCAGGCTCTACTGGTAAATGCCCGTTTTAAAAAGCCAGAAAACGGGGTGCTTGAAATTCTGCTTGAACAGACATTTGCTGCCGGCAAGCTCAAGGAAGAGAAGAATCACGCGATTCTTCTCGAAGCCGCGAAAACGGTGTACGGCAACATAAACACTGTAAGAATCGGCATGGCTGGTGCCCAGGGGGCATCTGGTGAAGAAGCTCCGCCTGTACGGCTGAATCATGTCGAGCAGATCGCGAAAATCGACGAACAGGCACGGCAGAAAATGCTGCAGAAGCCTTCTGTTGCCGATGCTGTTGAGGTTTTTGGCGGTGAAATAATCAGCATTGACGATTGATTATTAAAAAACTGATAATAAAGCTTGAAAAATCTGTGGGAAACCACAGATTTTTTTTATCTGGTAAATTATGCACCTTTTGAAAGCCTCATTTTAAGCCAGGAGCACCACCATAAAACTGCGCGGCGGACTGTACCCTGTTTTGGCGTGGAAAATGTGGAAAACTTTGGGGAAAAGCATTGCGAGCGATGTTAATGCTGTGGAAAAATAAAAAAGCTACCCTCTTGACAATAACTATTTATGGGCATTTCAG
>CAZFUG010000007.1:0-22436 GCA_964522035.1 uncultured bacterium | reverse complement strand
TGTGGAAAAATAAAAAAGCTACCCTCTTGACAATAACTATTTATGGGCATTTCAGAGGATTATTCAAAAACCTGTTGCAAAAATAAAAATCGATTTTGTCAAGATGGTGTACATAAAATTTTTTGTGACTCTGTACGGTTTACATAATTATGTACCCCGCGTTGCCTTGCGTGAAGTAAAAAACTTTTTTGGTCGCCTGTTGGTATAAATATCTGCCAGTGCTTTTACTATGTGATTTGCGTCGACTCGTCTGGTGTTTTTTGTTTATGGCTGTATAATTAAGAGATATTCGGTTCGTATCTGTAAGTTTTCAAAATGTGCCGTATCCCGGGCCAAGCCCGTTAAATTCTGGAGCCAACCTTGAAAAAAATTAAAATGTTGCTGCTGGTGCTGTTTGTAGCGACTGTCTTTTGTCTGCAGCCGAATTCTGCCGCAGCCAAAGACTGTGAATTCGATTTTTATTACCAGTGCATCGAGAAGGTGGTGCAGATAAACGACCCTGAACCCGAAGGCTGGTGGGGCCATACCAAAAGCTTTCTCAAGGGTGGCGTCAACCTGGTTAAAAAGACCTGGGAGAAGGCCGTGACCCGCAATTATGCTCCGGGCGAAGGCACTAAACGCTGGTATTCAGACAATAAAAACATCGCTTACGATGTAAAACGCGTCAAAGTGACCAGCGAAGCGCAGCTTCTGCAGCTGATGGGTGCAAAAAGCGAATCCGAACTTTCAGATGGCCAGAAAGCTCTGCTGGCTGTATATCGCCATTCAAAGTCACAGAACGTCAAAGATCGTATGAAATACAATTTTCGCTCATCGATCAACGTCATTCTTTCCGATACAACCGGCTTTGATGATCCCGCCAAATACCCGGAAATCAAAGACGATTTCTGGCCCTACTCAAGCGGCCCGACCATTCAGATGTCGAGCAATCGCTACAGCTGGCCCGGATCAGATGTCAGTGCCAAATCTACTTTTGTGCATGAATTTGCCCACTCATTCGACCGCACTATCAAAGAATTCATTCATCCATACGGCAAAGACGGTTCTCACTATGCCAATGAGCTCTCAAAACCCCGCAGCGCTTTTGTTGAAGGCTGGGCCGAGTTCAATGAAATGCTCGACTCCGAGGAAAAAGCCACCCAGATGCGCAACAACATCAGCTGGGTCAAGGTCGAAAGCAAAGAAAAGGCCGGTGACTATACCAACGTCGAGCCAGAAAAGCTGACAGGTGAACAGCTTATGTGTGTTGAAGGCATCAACGCCGTAATCATGCATCGCATGGCCACCGAAATCGATGGCGGTAAAGACAAGGTTTTTGATGCCTTTCTTAAAACCCGCTGGAAACTGTTTCGCAGTCTCAAATCGCTGACTCTTGAATTTGCCAAGAAGAACCCCGGTGACATCGAAAAAATGGCGAAGATCATCGATGAACAGACTCTCGGTAAACTCTCAGACAAAGAAATGATGGAATACATCGGCAAGTCTGACGCCGCCAGAGCCTGGCTCAAAGCCCGCGCCGAAGCAAAAGCCGCCGAAGAAAACGGCGTTGCCGCTTCAGGCACCGAAGCCACCAATACCGGCAGACCTGCCGATATCAAGGTTAATACCGAAACCACCAATCCTTTCAGCGTCAAATAGGTAACTGCCGGGTGGCATTCAGCAAACGCTGCTGTTGCTGCCAATGGTCCTGACAATAACAGCCGCTACCCTTAACCCGGGTAGCGGTTTTTTTGTAATTCCGTTTTGTATAAACTTTGTGATAAAATTCCCTAGCTCATTGTCGCATTTGAATTGTTCGTGTTTTCCTTCATCCCGCGCAGCTTGTTTATGCGAGGCCTGTGCTCGCGAAAGCGGAGCGTGTAGCTGATAGCGGGTGGCGGAAATCTCATCAATACAGTCTTAGATTCCTGCAGTCGCGGGGATAACACATCGGAGCCTGATTCAGCAGCGTGACACTGGGCCGGTTAAATCTGTATGATCGAGAGGTGTGTCATGCGCAGTTCTTTTGCCAGGCTGCTTACGGCGGCAACGCTGATTTATACGACCCTGTGTGCCCCGGCAGGTGCATTTGAAAGTTACTTATACCTTGGCTACAAAGACGCTGGCAAGGTGTATCGTCTTTCCACTGGCGATCAGAACCAGTTGCCAACCGGGTTTATTTTTTCCTGCGACCCCGGTGCAGAGGCATTTACGGTTGACAAGCTGCGCAATTATCGTTTTGTAAGCCTGGTGAGCGAAGACAAATTTATCAAATCTCCCGGCTACATTTATCGACAGGTTTTTGATGGCCTGGCTGCAGACGCTGACCGTGGCAGACACGGGCATTCTCAGCACCAGGACCAGAGGGGCAGTCTGATTCCTGGTGCTGAAGGGCAGCCGGTTTTTCGACCGGCCGGAGCTCCATTCAGTGCCGGGCCGGGACACCCGATAGCTGATGGAATAGCCCGGGCAGGTTTGTCTGAAGGTGAATATGCACCTGTCGAGGGGAAAAGCTGGTATAGAATTCCAAACGGCAGCTGGTTTCAAACCTGGTTTCCCGTTGAACAGCCTGCATCTGAGTCATATAAAATTTTTTACGACTGCTGGCAGGAACAGAATTTTTATTGTCAGGAAACGATCTGGCGAGGATTTGTTCCGGGCAGGGTTTTTGAAAGGAAGGCCGGCAGCGGAACCAGTCGGCGGTTTATCAGAGTCGCGGTCGATGGGGCCATGGAAATTCTTCCGGACACTGTCGACCGGTCAGAAATGGAAAGCAGACCTGGATTTGCCTGCTACCACGACCGCTCAGGAGCAATTGGCGAAGGCAGTCTGCTGATACATACCTGGAACGGAGCAGATACAGGAAATTTCTTCATTAACGGCGAGCCCAGCAGTTTTCAGCCGGCTGTTGCATCAAAAGCACCGGCAGCACGCTTTGTCGGCATGAATGTTTCCGGCAGTTCGAAGCGCATATATGTTGTCGGAACTGATATTCTGCATGACTGGCTGCGTGAAAACAATATTGAACAGCCGAATTCTGAATGTTCACTGGCGGTTTTCTGCAATGTCGAAGAGGGACGCCAGACAATGGTTTTTATTTATTCAGCCCCGGAAAAGAAAATCTACTGCTTCAGTCTCAATGAAAATGGCGCTTTGAAGGCAAGCTATCTGAAAACCATCGTTCCTGAGCTGCCAGTGCAGGCGATGTATGCTGACAGTTCCGGAAATCTTTATCTGGCAGGGGTTGAACTGACTCCGTCGGTGTTTGACAGTCAGGATGATTTTGCTGCCGGGTTTGAGAGTCTGCAGATCAATGAAGAAGCGGCCAGGCTCAGCGAAACTATGACTGAAGAAGAATTTCAGAAAAAACTGAACATCAGATCAGATTTGACCGGCCGTATCGTTTTTTCACAAACGGGTAATGCTGTTCTGACAATGGTTTACGCTGGTGACAGTATTCCCGTCACCATTGGCCGAGCATTTCTCAATAAAAAATACATGTCCAGGGAATTTGTTTTTAAAAACGTAACTCTCAAAGATCTGCATCTGCCGCCGGCAGAGTTGCTGCGTCTCACAGAAAAACCCGGAAACACCCTTGCTGAATTGCAGGGGAATGTTCCGGGTTTTCCTGATGAATTCATCCAGCCTGAAAGGCTGCTGATTTCAGTGCATGAAGAATGAGCGCCGCTGAACCGTTATGGCTTGCGCCAGCGGTCAGGCAAGGCTTTTCAGCATTTCTTCGAGTTCCGGGTCGTCGAAAGGCTCGTCCTGTGATTCCTTGATCATGAACACGAGCTTTTTCAGTTCGAGATCGGTCATTTTGCCGCGATCTTTGGCCGGTATGCGTTCGGCTTCTTCCTGCAGCATCTTTTTGATGAACTTTTCGCGCGTCGGCTTGTCGGCAATCACCTGGTAGATTTTTTCGGCAAGCACAGTCGGGTCAACCATCTTGTAGGTGCCGTCCTGAACCTGTTTCGCGATTTCCTGCAGGCGCTGCATGTGCAAAAGCTGCTGTTGCTGCATGATTTTTAAATTGTTCTGCGCCGGACTCCCGACTGGAGCGTGTCCAGCCCGCGATGTGCTCTCTGATTTGTCTTTCAGAGCTTCGTCAAACGAGCTTTTTTTGTCGACAGACTCTTTGGCCTTGGGTTTGGTGGTTATAATTATTCTCTTACCAGGCCCCTGAATGGAATCAACCATATTAAACTCCCTTGTAACTTCCTTGTTAAAAAGGCATATTTTTCCCTTATCTCAATTTAATTATCGTCACTTTTGCTTAAAAGTTTATAGATGATTTTTCAGGGGCACCCTTTTTTTTTTGCCGCCATCTGCCGATAGTCCTTGCAGACTATATTTTCGGAGGCACATACCATGCAGAAAGGCATGATCAAAAGCGCTTTTCTCTCATCTCTGTTAATACTCGGCTCGTGCATGCCGGGTCAGGCAGCCGCCGATTTTAACAGCCATTTCTCAGCCGGGGAAACCGCCTTCGCGGCCCACAATTTCACCGCCGCTGCCGAGAATTTTGCGCAGGCTCTCAAATATGTGCCTGAAGATCTGCGTTCAAGATTTCGTTATGGCCAGGCATTGTTCTCATTGAACCGTTATTCTGAAAGTCACAACCAGTTTCAGGCGGTTTTACAGAACTCACCGAGCAATATCATTGCCAGGGTATATCTGGCTGAAAATCTGGTGCGTCTTAATCGGCCGTCAGAAGCCAGAACGCACCTCGAGTGGATACTCAGGGTTCAGCCGGAGCACGAACGTGCCCGGCAATTGCTGCAGGAAGTCGGTGCTTCTGCGGTTAATAATGCCGCAGTAATTGCAGTGCCCCAGAATAAGCAGACTGCAGCTGCCCCGATAAAGGCAAAAACCCAGAAACAGCCAGCTCAGACAGCAAAAACAGCTCCGGTCGCACCACAGAAACTTCAGCTGGTGCAGGCGGCACCAAAAGCCCCGACCGCAGCCGTAAAAGCAGTTGTTCCGGTCGACAAGGCTGCGGCAGCTGCACCTGTCATAGCTGCAGCGCCGCAGGTTCAGCAGTTTGCGCCGCAGGCTTTTGTCGATGGCCGCATGGTAAATACGCAAAAGCCGGCTGTAGCGGCTCGGCAGGCGCCATTACCCGCCAAAACAGATGTTGCCGCATTCGACCTCGAATCATACCTGATTCTGGCAAAGGATTCGCTGCTCGTGAATCTCGAACAGGCGAGATACTGGCTGGAAAGCGACGATACCCGTGCCGCCGCCGTAAGCCTTATGAAAGCCGAGGAGCTTGCGCGCGCCACCAAAGATTCGCGTCGTTTTCTTGAAGTTCAGATTCTCAACAGCCTGGTACTTGTCTATAACCGCGACTTTTCAGGGTTCGGCCAGCATCTGATGCAGCTTAAATCGGTGCTTTCTCCCGAATCATATAAATCTTTTCTCGATATTTACAATCAGGGCTCGGCTTTGAAAGACCCGGTCGATCAGGCAAGACTGGTGGCCGGTATTGCCATGGGCGCCGGGCACCATGCAGTCGCCACCCGCCTGTTGAGTGAAGCTTTCGGCAAATTTCCCAATGATGCTCTTATCGGCAGCATGCTTGCCGATGCACAGATGCAGAATCTCGATTACAAGGGGGCCGAAGCCACCCTTTCGCAGCTTGCCCGCAGCGATGCAAGCAATGGCGAAGTGTGGTTCAATCTCGCCAGATTTTATCTGACCGCCGACTATCGACCCGAACAGGTGCGCACCTATGCCAACCATGCCGCGAAACTTCGCCCCGATGACGCAAGAAACGGCATTCTGCTCGCACTCCTCGATTATTCCGAGGGTCGTATCAAAGAGGGGGTCGCCAGAATCAGAAGCCTGCTGCCCGCGGTTAATGACCCGTCCCTCAAGGGTATCTGCGAGCGAATCATCACCGATGGTGAGACTGCCGGCCACGAAAAAATCAATTTTGTCAGCGTTCTTGCGCTGCCCGGCGCCAGACACGCGCACTCGAGCAGTTTCAGAATGCTTGGCGAAGATTATCTGAAGCAGGGCTCGTTTTTTACTGCCATGAAGCATTTCAAAAAAGCCGGTGATAATGCTGAAATTGGTAGAACCTGGCTCGGCCTCGCCTCAGCTCTGCATACTGCCGGTGAATCAGCCATGGCCGCCACCACTGCCGGTTATGGTCTCAAGGCTCTGCACCACGAACTCGCCGCCAATCCCGGAAACGGTCGCGCCAATCTCTATATTGCTCTTTACCATTACGAGAGAGGCGATAAAGTGGCGGCCCGCCAGGCCATCGAACGCGGTCTTGCCTCACAGAGCTGCGAGCGCTCGACCCGCACCCGCCTGACTGCGATTCTCAACGCCATTTCTTCCTGATTATCTGGCTGTGACTTAACTGGAGGCTGTTTCACAATATTGGTGAAACAGCCTCTTTTTATTGCTGCACAAATTTTTGCCAGCTGTGCATTTGAGCGTTTACAAAATTTTTTGAAAAATTCGGGAATAAATTCTCGCCAGCCTTGTTTTTATTTTTGAAAGCAGAATCGCATGATCGATTACCGGCAACAAAAGCAGAAGTTCGAAGCACTGATACGGCAGTATCAGGGGTTGGCCTTTACCGTTGCCTACAGCGTTCTTCTCGATGCCCAGGAAAGCCTGGATCTGGTGCAGAATGCTTTTGTGAAAGCTTTGCATGAACCACGTTTTATCGAAGAGGGCTTCAATCAGAAAAGCTGGCTGGTGAAAGTTGTAAGAAACGATGCTCTTAATCTGAGAAAAAGCTGGTGGCGAAAACTCAAGCTGCTGGCTGATTTTCGCGAATGTGACCGGCCTGATGCTTCGCCTGAGCTTTGTGAGCTTTTTGCCCGCGAGCAGAGTATCGCCAGGCTGAAAGAAGCCCTGCAGGAACTTTCTGACGATGAGCGCGAAATTGTTGCCCTGCGCTTTGCGGCCGGTTACTCATACGAGCAGATTGCCGAACAGCTTGGCATAAAAATTGGAACCGTAATGTCGAGGCTTGCACGCGTGAAGGAAAAAATTGCCGGAATTATGGGAGATGGCTACTGTGACTGAAAAAAATACCCTGACCGAAGATCTTGCGACAGTTGAGCGACTGGCGGGTTCACCTCCGGTATGCGAAGCTGTTATCGAGTCGGTTCGCACCCGGGCAACGGCCGAACTGGCCTGGCAACAGCTGGTCAGTTTTCTGGCGACCATGGCAGCGACTCTGTTGATTCTTCTTGTCACATTTGCTTCTGGTGGTCAGCTGTCTGGTTTTGCCAGCTTTTTTGTGTCAGACCAGCCGGTCTTCGCCGCGTATGGTGTTGTTTCCAGTCCGACCGCAAAATTCTTTTCATGGCAGGAATTCGCTCAGATAATTGTCATGGCCTCGCCGCTCCTTGCTCTGTATCTGTTGCCGGTGCTCGGCGCCATGGCCTTTGCCTGTTGCGAAGTTCACATAGAAAATAAAGCTGTTAGCAGGGAGTCAAAAAAATGAAAGCTGTTTTAAAAAAATGTCTCGGCCTTGTGGTCAGACTGTTTATGTGGGGTTTTAGTCTGCCGGGAGCTTTTCTCAGGTGGTATTTTTCATGCCGTATGGCGGTGAGGGTTGTGCTTACCGTAGCGATAATGCTGTTGCTGGCGGCAGCTATCTCGGCCGGCAGTGTTTACCTGATGTTTCGCCGGCATGTCACGGTGCCGTTTGAGGCGATGGGTCTTTCTGACGACTACCGGCCGGGGTTCGCGCTCAATGCAAAGCACACCAGATCGGTCAGAAGATTCGTGTATGGGCAGAAGCCCGAAGATGACCCATGGGAAAAGGATTATCCGCTGTTTCCCGAAAAAGAGCTGGTGCTCGATGCTGAGGTTGCTTCTGAAACAGCCCCAAATCTGCTGGCCCTGAAGAAATATGTGGATTTTTGTGAGCTGTTCAAAAATTTTGAGACTATTAATGATTATCACAGCAGCAACAGCGAATTTTTCTACGATTTCGCGGCAATGCCTGAAGATACGAGAAACGATCTTGATCAAAGGGTCATGGATCTGCTCGATCTCAAATACGAACATTTTCTCGACCTGGCAAGCCTTACTGATGCCGAAAAAAAACGATGGCTCTACAATTTTGAAAGGGATTTCTACAAGTTTCCGGATGCGCAGACTGTAAGCATGTATCTGGCCTGGAAAAGAACGCAGAACCCTGAATTCGACGCCGGAAGAGCGTTCTCTGCACTTCTCAGATATCAGATACTCGAAAAGACACTGATACCCGAATACATAGCGGCGCCTGAATATATTGCCGGCCATATCAGTTATTCTGTTCATCTTCTTTGTAGAGATGGCCACCTTAAACCTGAAGAATCCGTGCAGATAATCAGAGCTCTCGACGAAGTCACCAGCAGAACCTTGAATGTGACTTCTGATGAGACCCTGGCGCAGATGCTCAACCAGGCAAAAACCCGTCTGCTCTATCTTTACCGGCTGTCACCGTTTGGCACCTGGCTGCTGACCAGCATTTACCCTGACCCGCTCGCAGTCTGCCGCAAAAGATTCAGGCTTTTTACAATTGTTCCGACAGTTGCGGCTGAAAAAGAGTTTCACGAACTTCCCTGGGATTTTCTTGAAATTTTTGATTTCAGAAGTTCTGACCAGGTAAAAATCATGATTGAAACAGCCCGTAATCTCTTCAATTACAAAGTGTTCAGAGCGATTCTGCAGCAGGAACTGGCGCAGATTGCCGGGCTCGACAGCCTGTTTCCCGACCCATATACTGGCAGCGGTCTTTGCCGTGGCGAAAGAAACGGCCGGCAGGTATTCTACAGCTGTGGCCCGAACCAGAAGGACGATGGCATGGCCGGCGACGATATCTTTTACGAAAAATAAAACTCCCTTCAGAGATTATAAGTAAGAGTTGCATTTTGTACGAATTTCTCATTATAATCTGCTGTTAAGATTCCAGTACTCCGGAGGATTCCCGATAATGGCCAAAACAATACTTGTGGCTGAAGACTCCTTGATGTTGCGCAAGGTAGCTTGTTTCCCCCTTGAAAAAGCGGGTTACAAGGTGCTTGAAGCCAACAATGGTATCGAAGCCATTGAAGCAATGTCAAAGAACGAAGTCGACATCATCATCACCGACCTGAACATGCCGGGCATGGACGGCTTCGAGCTGATCACCCAGGTCAAAGAAAACGAAAAATTCAAACACATCCCCATAATCATTCTGACTACCGAAGGTAAAAAAGAAATGGTTATGAAGGGGCTGACTCTCGGAGCCAATTCGTTTCTGCAGAAGCCGATCAAGCCCGATCTGATGCTGCAGGAAGTCGAGCGCCTGCTCAGTAAATCAACAAAGGGGGCCTGAAATAATGGCGAGTTCAGCAGTATTACTTGAACAGTTGAAGAATTCAGACCCCGGTCTGCGCCGCAAGGCAGTTCGCGAACTGGTTAAGTTTCCGGAACAGAAAGAAGTCGTAGAGGCTCTTTGCGAGGCTCTGGGCGACCCAAACAAGGGCGTTCAGAACATTACCATCGAAGTTCTCTCTTCGATGATGCATGAAAACACCGTGCATGGCCTCATCAATGTGGTAAAAAGCTCAGATTTGAATACCCGCAACGCCGGTATGACGATTCTGCGCAACCTTGGCCCGATGGCTATTCCGCCGCTGGTCAAGGCTATCGAAGTGTCAGAAGATGTTGACGAAATCATTCAGATTCTCGTCATTCTCGGCGACATTCATTCGCCACTGGCCACCGATACCGTTCTCAAATACATCGGCCATGCCGACGACAACGTCAAAACCACTGCCGTAGAGTCTCTGGGCAAAATCCAGGATCCGAAAGCCGTTGACGTTCTCATCGAAACCTATAAAAATTCAGACATTCTCAAATACTCGATCGTCGAAGCCCTGGGCAACATCTCTGTTGACAAGGCGCTGCCGGTTCTTCTCGGCTCGCTCGAATCAGGCGATATTCTCGAGTATTTCACCGCTATCGGTGCCATGGGTTCCATGGAATCACCGGCTGGCGTCGAGCACCTCTTCAAGAAACTGGTTAAAGAAGAAGACAGCGGCACCCGCCGCCTGATTTTCAAGTCTCTGGCCATGATCGAAGAAGCCAACCCCGGTTCGGTCAAAAAAATGGACCAGGCTACCATCAAGCCGATTCTGCTCAGCCTGCTTGAAAACCAGGATGCCGCTGAATACCGCTTCCTCGTTAGAGTTGCCGCTTCGCTCAACGACGAAGCCTATGCCGGCGCTCTTCTCAACGCTCTGCAGTGCTCAGAAAGCGAAATCGCTGATATCGCCTTCGAAGGTATCGTCAATATCGGCAAAAAGGCTGTAAAACCGGCTCTCGAAAAGATCGGCCGCGTTGAACCACCGGTTGCCGTTCGCATTCTGCAGTTCCTAGAAAAATTTCCGGCCCCCGAAACTCCGGCCGCCATCTCATTGTTCGTCAACAACCCCGACGATCTTCTGAGACAGTCGCTCGCCAGAACTCTCGGCGCCAACCCGTCTGACTCATCTTTCGCCAGCCTCAAAGAAATGCTCAGTGATGTTGACGAAACCGTGCGTCGCAATGCCGTTGCCGGTATTGCCCGCATGCTCAGCTATGACGGCGCTCTGACCGCCCTGATCAACAAATTCAAGGACATCAACGGTCACGTTCGTCGCGAAGCCTGTCTGGCCATGGCCAACTCAACTTCAGCCCAGCTGATTGAGCCTCTGTTCGGCGTTGTGAATACCGAACCCTATGGCGACGTCAGAGAAGCCGCAGCCACCGTTCTGGCAATGCGCAAAGACCCGGCGATCACCAAGCGCCTGCTTGAAATGCTCGACAGCGACAATTCACGCATTCGCGAAACCATTTCGCGCACCATCTGGCAGTGCGGTTCAACCCTCGCCGTTGATTCTCTGATTCAGAAGCTCAACGACAAGGAATGGCGCGTTGTGGTCAATTCCTGCTATTCGCTTGAGAACATGAAAGATCTCAAGTCGATCTTCCCGCTCAAGGAATTGCTCAAGAACGCTGACTGGCAGATCAGAATCGCAGCCCTTTCAGCTCTGAGAGCTTTCCGCAGCAAAGAACTGAAACAGTTCTTCGTGCCGCTGCTCGCCGATGAAAATCCGCAGGTTGCCAAACTCGCCGTTGTCGCTCTCAGCGAACTCGGTGACAAGTCTCTCGATAGCGACCTGCAGAAGCATATCAAGCACAGCCGCTGGGAAGTCAGATACCAGATCGTCAAGGCTCTTGGCACCATCAAGAGCCAGAGCAGCGTCAGCACTCTAGCCCAGATGGTCGAGAAAGACGAAAGCAACGCGGTTCGCGCCCGTGCCATTCTTGCCCTTTCGAAGATTGGCGACAAGAAAGCCGCTGAAACAGTATTCAAAGTACTTGAAAGCAATGACCAGAACCTGGTTATCGCTGCCATCAAATACTTCAAGGACAATGGAGAATCGAATCTCAACGGTCTGGAAGCGAAAATCAGAGATATTTTCCTGCGCGATACCTGGGTGAAGAACTATTTCATCCATACTTTCGCCCAGAATCGCTCTGAATTCCTGGAAAAGATTCTCAAATCAGTAGTTGCTCCCCGCCAGGCAAGAGTCATCGATCGACTGAAAGCTGTGCCTGCCGATGAAAAAGGCATGAACACCGAAGAAGCATTACTGCTGCGCGAAATCATCGCCAGCAAGTGCGGTGTCGAGATTCATGACAAAAAGGCTCTCGAACAGAAACTGTCACGCAACCTTGGCCGCTTCTTCATCACTTCGTGGATCGAATACTATCACTTCCTCAGATATGGTGCCGAAGAAGGTAATGACATTGTTACCAGCCTCTATGATTCTATAACCAATCCGACAACCGAATTCTTTGGCGAAGCTAAGCAGAGCAGTGTTATGGTTTCTACCATTCTGCCGGAACTCATCGAAAACCGTGTCAAAGATGGCGCAAGCGAAATCAAGGTTCTCTGCGTCGGTTCGTCATTTGGCCCGGAAGCTTACTCGGTCGCCATGAGTGTTCTCGAAGATCTGCACTCTGACAAGGCCAAAGTACGCGTTATCGGCACCGATATTTCGCACATCTGTCTGAATACCGCCAAACGCGGCATCTACAAGCGCGAAATGTTCAGGGCTGTCGATCAGAAATACACCGATCTGTATTTCGAAGACGATCGTGGCGATCTGCGCGTTAAAGACCAGGTCAAAAATCTGGTTGAATTCAAGTTCGCCAATGCCGTGAATGCCGAAGCAATGGAAGAACTTGGTGAATTCGATGTGGTGATCTGCCGCAACCTGTTCTCAGACTTCTCACAGAAGGCAAAAGAACGCATGGCCGAAAATATCTACAATATTCTCGTGCCGGGCGGCGTGCTGCTCATCGGCGGCAAAGAAACCCTCTACAACGTTACCAAGGCTTTCAGACTGCAGACTTTCGATAAGGTCGTAGCCTACCGCAAGCTGTAAAACGTCACTGACAGAAGCCTGTCGACCGGTAACCGGTCGGCAGGCTTTTTTCTTTCGGGCGGTTGTACTTTGAGCGCGGTTTCTGGTACAGTGCTCTGAGAAAACTACTGTACGAGGTTACAACCATGAGAAATTGCCGACTGAGCATGCTTTGGCTGATTATGGCGGTGTCACTGCTGCTGACCGGGTGTTTTGGCGAAGACGGCAAGAGCAGTACCGGCACGGTTCTGCCGGCTTCTTACGTCACCCTGAAAGGCACTGTTGTTGTGCCGGAAACCGTCGAATCGACATTACTGGCTACAATTGTCAATAATACCGACAGTCAGGTCAGAAATGCTTTTTCTGCTGCTGCAGTTTATGTGAACGGGAATCAGATCGCCAGCTTTACTCTCAACTCGGCTGCCGGTACAAGCTGGCCGCTGCAGATGTTCTATGTGCCTCAGGACCCGACCGGGCAGTATAAAATTCAGGTGATCGTCGGAAAAATTGCTCTCAAAAGCAATATTGTCGCCGCCGAAAAAGAAAATTTTTCGGTCAACATAGAAACAACGGCAGCAGCTTTGCTTGCTGAGGCTGTAAACAAATCACAAAGCCAGATGCTTGCCAGTTACCCGGCGATTGTCAGCGGCATGAAGGCCGATCTGCAGGCCGCCATGCAGAAGAGCGCCGCTGAGCTTGGCGCCAGTCTGCTGGTATCTAACCAGATTAAAGAAAGGCTGGCATCTCATACCAGCTATATCAAAGCGATTGGTGATATGAACAGCAATGGCAAAATCGTTTATCTGCAGCCCAAAAACGATATCGATGGTGACGGCTTGGTCGACCTGCAGATTGTTCAGCTTGGTGGCGGTCAGCGGATCAGATTCTATACAGCATTGGCAACCGCGACCACGTTGTCCGAAAATACCACCGGTCTTGAAGCATACACCGATACGAAACTGCTGCAGGATTTTGCAGGCGGTCTTGCCAGCGAGAACAACACCTTTGCCGCTACCAATAAAGACTTTACGCTGGGGCTTTTTCTGAAGCGTTCAGCTGTTGCCGACCAGTATTTAAAATTGCTTGTAAGGCGCATAGATCTCAACGCCGAAGGCGTTTTCAGTGGTGTGGTTGCCGAATACAGTTATATTTCTACGACAACCACGGCAATCACAAAAGGCAGTAAAACATTCATGCTGCCGGGCGGCTCTTCTGTCGAGGGCGCTGTTCTGGCTTCAGACTTCACCACCGATGGTATTCCGACCGAAAACAATCTTTCATATATAAGCGTTCAATCAGGTATCGGCAGCTATAATGGTAACAAGATGCTTGTGGCTTTTGTCGACGGGCAGCCTGCACTCGACAAGCTTTCGAGCGCGCCTAAATATCTGACCGGCGTTTATTTTGCCAATACGTCTGCAGCTCTCAACGATCTCATCGTTGGGCGCACATTGCAGGTTGGCGATGTTTTCAGTGCTTATTTTCCGATCAGTAAGAATTACGCCCTGTTCAAAATCAAACAGATCGATGCGAACAGCATTACCGTCGATTACAAGGTGAACTCAACCCCGAACGAACCCCGCTTCTGATTTCAGTATAAACAAAATTTCCGGCCACGGATAAACACGGATAAACACGGATAAACAAGGATAAGCAAAAAGTGGGGTTTTCAGAGACTGTTCAACAGTTATAAATCGTCTGGCCGGAGATGGTATCTATATGAGTATCCATGAAGCCTGTTACTATAAGAAGGAAAATGACAAAGTTGTCTGTCAGCTTTGCCCGAATCATTGTCTGATTGCCGAAGGCGGCGTTGGCAGCTGCCTCAGCCGCGGTGTCGCCGATGGCCGGCTTATAGCCCTTACTTATGGCAGAGTGGTTTCGGCAAGTGTCGACCCGGTAGAAAAGAAGCCGCTTTACCATCTCTGCCCCGGCCGGCCAATTTTTTCAATTGGTTCTTATGGCTGTAACCTGCATTGCCGGTTCTGTCAGAATGCCGATATTTCACAGAAAAAGCAGCCAACCGCCGAACTGTCACCCAGGCAGCTGGTGGCTGAAGCGGCAGCTGTTGACGATAATATCGGGGTGGCCTTCACTTACAACGAACCGGGAATCTGGTATGAATACATTCTGGATTGCGCGCCATTACTGCGGCAGGCGAACCTGCTCACCGTAATGGTCACCAATGGCTATCTGAATCATGAGCCCTGGCTCGATCTCTGCCGGGTCGTAGATGCTATGAACATTGATCTGAAGGCTTTTAATACTGATTTTTATCAGAAAATCTGTGGCGGCCGGCTCGATACGGTTAAAAACAACATCAGAACTGCGGTAGAAAGTGGTGTGCATGTCGAGTTGACGAATCTGGTCGTTACCGGCCTCAATGATGATCCGGCCGAATTTGTTGAGCTCGTCGACTGGGTAGCGGCACTTTCTGACACGCTGCCTCTGCACATTTCGCGTTATTTTCCGCGTTATCATGAAACAGCGCCACCAACCTCACCTGCGACAATCGAGAGGTTTGTCGAAATTGCCAGAAAGAGGCTCAAATACGTCTACCCAGGCAATCTGCCCGGCGATCAGAACACTCGTTGCCCGCAATGTGGCACAACCTGGGTGAGTCGCAACAATTATCAGGTTGTGGTAACCTGCAGCTCAGAAACCTGTTCCTGCGGTCATAAACTGCCGTTTGTGCAGAAAAGTCGACTGCAGCCGACAACGAAAGGATAAAACATGCCAGAAGCAAATCAACGCCAGTTTGACTGGGGCCCGCCTGCCAACGCCGGCGATGGCGTCAGAGAATGGCTTGTCTATTTCGTCATCATCATTCTTCTTGGCGCCGGCGTCTGGGTGCTGCTCGACATAAATGGTGGTGCCAAAGCGCCATTACCTGCAGCGCCAGCAAAGGTTACTCAGGCAGTTTCGGTAAATGCCATGGCTGGTGCCGGCACAGCAGGGGCTTCGCAATCGATGAACGCAAAAGTTCAGGTTGCGGCACCCCCGAAGTTTTTCGTGCAGCTCGGCGCCTTTGCCGACGAAGCTTCGGCGAGAGAGGTTTTCAATCAGCTCACTACCGACGGTTTTGCCCCGACACTGGCACCGCCTGACGACCAGTATGAAATTCACCGGGTTCTGGTGGGCCCTTTCAATACCGAAAAAGAAGCCGAAGACAAGGCCGAAGCCCTCAATGCTCTTGGTCTGCACTGCTTCGTTTCCGAAGGCCCCTGAAGCTTTACTGTAGTTTTTAATAATGGTTTCGGCGCAAAGTGTGATAGAATCTCTTAAAATTGGTTACCGATACCTACCAACAGGGAGGGCTGCACTTTGGCTATCAGGACTTCACAGGATACCGCAGTTGCTGCAGGGTTTCTCTCGCCCTTTATGCTGCTTTTCGGGACTTTTCTTATTTTCCCGATCTTTTATTCTTTTTATCTGAGCTTCTTTGGCTCACCAACCGATTACAGCCTGAGTAATCTCGAATTTGTCGGTCTTGCCAACTACAAGCGCATCATCACAGATTTTCAGTTCTGGTGGTCGCTTGGCGTAACAGCCCTTTACGGGGTTATCAGTATTCCGCTCGGAATCTGCGCCTCATTGGCTCTTGCATTGCTTCTTGATAACAAACTTTTCGGCAAGAGCTTTTTCAGAAGCGCATTCTTTCTGCCCAACGTACTTGATATGCTCGTAGTCGGCGTCATCTGGACCCTTATCTATGCCCCGAAATTTGGCGCGCTGGCGCAGATTACCACATGGCTGATGGGCGAAAACAACTTTTTCAATACCACCGGTCTGCTCGGCAGCCCTTATACAGCTCTTCTCGCCGTCGTTATCGCGATGGTGCTGAAGGGTGCCGGTTTTGGTATGGTGCTGTTCCTTGCCGCTCTGCAGAATATCCCGGAGGCTGTTTATGAAGCCGCCGATATCGATGGCGCTTCTGAATGGCAGAAGTTCACCAAAATTACCGTGCCGTTGCTGCGCCCGATCATCATCTTTATGGTGATTACCGGTGTTATCGGTTCACTGAACGCCTTTACCGAAATCTACGCGATGACTTCAGGCGGCCCGCAGGTGGTAATGGGCGGAGAAACCGTCGGTTCGACCTCGGTGGCCGGCTATTATCTGTTCAAACAGTTCGATTCCGGTAATTATGGCTATGCCGCCGCGATTTCTTATATGCTGTTGATCATCACTCTGGGCATTACCTGGCTGCAGCAGCGTATTGCGAGCCGCAACGACGCAATGGAGGCGAAAAAATGAGCAAAGATCTACACCCCGGAAGAGTGTTCGCCTTCATGATTCTGCTGGCAATCATGATCACCATGTCTTATGTCATCTCGGGCCAGCTTTTCAAGTTTGGTGCCATGGTATTTTCTGCCTTCACCACCGGTGAAGGGGCCGAAAGTGCCATGAAAGCCGGCGAACTGATGCAGAAGCTGACGCCGGTTCACAGCGGCCTCGCGGTAATTGTCTCGATCGTTCTCACCATCTGTGTGGTGCAGCGTTTTCTTAGAACGAAAAACGAGATGCGCGGCGCTTTTCTCAAGCGTATGTTTCTTTATGAGGCTCTGGCAGTAGGAGTTGTCGTGGTGCTGTTTCCGTTTTTCTGGATGCTCTGCACTTCGTTCAAACCCTCAGGCCAGGAACTGGTGATCAGCAAAACCAACCCGTTCGACATCGTTCCGTCTGAACCGACCCTCGACAATTTCAGGCGCGTACTCAAGACCGACGCCGCTTCGGTGGCGGCCGGCGCCCTCGATCCGATCGAGAATAAGAAGAATTTCGGCACCTACTTTCTCAACAGCCTGCTGGTGGCCACAACTGCCGCTTTTCTCGTAACTCTGTTCGCTTCGATGGGCGCTTACGTGTTCTCGAAGAAAGAACTGCCATATAAACAGCAGATGTTCATGCTGCTGCTCGCCACGATGATGATTCCGGGCATGATGTTCATGGTGCCGCAGTTTTTCATGGTCTGCAAAATGGGCCTGTTCGGAACCAAATGGGCCATGTTTCTGCCGCATCTTGCCTCAGTATTCGGCATTTTCATGCTGAAACAGTTCATGGACACGATTCCTGATTCGCTTATCGAAGCCGCCCAGATCGACGGCGCTTCTGAATGGCAGGTTTTCAGGGTCGTCATCGTGCCGCTGGCACTGCCGATCATTCTCACCCTGTTCCTGCTGACTTTCCTGTTCCACTGGTCGAATTTCCTGTGGCAGCTGATCGTCACCAACTTCGAAAACCCGCTCAGCATAACTCTTCCGGTCGGTCTGGCGCTGTTCAGGGGCCAGTATACCTCTGAACTGGGTCTGATCATGTCGGCTTCATGCTTCTCGATCGTGCCGATTGCAGTGCTGTTCCTGTTCGCACAGCGCTACTTCATCGAAGGCATGACCCAGGGCGCGGTCAAAGAATAAGGGGAAGCAGCCATGAAAGAAAGAAACCTGATCATAATTGCGGTAATCGCTTATCTGGCACTGGTTTTCGTCGGCTGGGACGACTCAATAGCCACCAGCCCCGATGGAAGAACCATTCTCACCTTCTGGCACACCTACAACGACCAGGAAGAAGTGATCTTACGCGAAATCATCAAAAAATGGGAAACCGGCAACCCGAAGTTCACCATTCGCCCGGTTCGCATTCCGTTCGACGGCCACAAGCCGAAGCTGCGCACCGCGCTGACAGTTGGCCAGGGCCCAGATATGGCCCGTGTCGACTGGTCGTTCGTCTGTGAACTGGCTCGCAAGAATGCAGTAGTCGACCTCGGAACCCTCGGCTTCGAAACTATCAGAGCCCAGTATCTGCCGGCCGCCATAGGTTCATGCAATGTCGGCGGCAAGTTCTACGGCCTGCCAGATCAGAGCAACTGTGTCGCGATGTTTTACAACCGCCAGATGTTCAGAGATGCCGGGCTGTTGCCTGCGACTGCCGGTGGCTCGGCCGAAGCCGGCGAGTTTGAGAACGTACTTCCGAAAACCTGGGAAGAATTCATCGAATTCGGCAAGAAGCTGACCGATGAGTCGACGGGCCAGTATGCCTTTGCGATGCTCAACACCCTGTGGTGGAACCTGACTTTTCTCAACACCTATGGCGCCAGAATCGTTTCTGAAGATGGCACGAAATGTCTGATAGATTCAGAAGCGGCGGTTGGAGCTGTTGAAATGATGGCCAGCCTGTTCGCAAAGCATAAAATCGAAGCCGGCGCCTGGCGCCCCGGTGCGATTACCCCTGAACAGGGCTTTGTTAACGGCAAATACGCGATGATCATGATGGGGCCCTGGAACCTTGCCAAATTCAAGAATGCCAAGATGGATTTCGGTGTGGGTCTGATTCCTGCTGGCCCGGCCGGGACTTCGACAAATGTTGGCGGCACCGACGTGGTTATTTTCAAGGGCTCGAAGCATGCCGAAGCCTGCTATAGCTTTCTGACCTTCTTCACCAGCGCCGAAAATCAGGTTCGCTGGTGCACAGAGCTCAATCAGTTACCGATCAATCTGGGTGCCTATGACTTGGTCAAATTCGAAGACCCGCACCTGATGACCTTCATGGAACAGATGAAACACGCTGGCCCTAACCCGGTCGTTAAAGACTTCGGTCTGCTCGAAGATCTGGTGAACCCAGAAATCGAGGCGGTTCTCTCAGGCCAGAAAAACGCGAAAGACGCGCTCGGCAGCGCCGCCAAAAAAGTTCAGGAGCGCCTGCTCGACAGTTGAGAAAAGGCCTATCTGCCTCATTGGCTGCGTGTGTGCCCGGGTAATTCGCCTTTAGATCGATGCGATCCTGTTAATCAAAAACAGACTTTAAATTAAACAACCGGTCGAAAGACCGGTTGTTTTGCGTGCGGAATCGGCCAATTTGAGTCATGTTTAATCTTTATTGACCGGTGGGATTGATTGCAGTAATCTGTACATGAAGACCTTTTGCTGAAAGTCAGAAACAAAGTGAGAGCGCATGGGTCCTGTCAGAATTAATGCCAGTGTAAGAACCATCTGCCTGATGGTTCTGTTTTTAATCTGCCTGGATCCAGGCTTCTGTGGCATAAATCTTACCCCTGAAGAAAAAGAATATCTGCAGGGCCGTGAATCTATAATTTTCGTCAGCCAGACCAGCTACCCGCCATTTGAATTTACCGATGAAGACAACCAGCAGGAAGGCATCATGCTTGATGTTGCCCGCTGGATGTCTGTAGAGCTTGGTTTCAAAAGCATGTTTCTGAACATGACCTTCCAGGAGGCGCAGGAGGCTGTTCTTAACGGCAGGGCAGACATTATAACCAGTCTTTTTTACAGCGATAAGAGAAGCGAAAAGTTTGCGTTTACCGAACCTCTTTTTGAGGTTCCTTCAACGATTTTTTGCCGGTCGGAGCGCACCGATATCAAAGATCTGAAAGATCTTAACGGCAAGACCATTGCCATTCAGAAGGGCGACTATGCCAAAGATTTTCTGCTGGCAAAGAAAATCAACTTTGAGGTGCTCGATACAATTGATTTTGCTGAAGCGGTCGACATGGTAGTCAACGGAAAGGCTGACGCTGTTGTTGGTGACGAGCAGATCGTACTCTACCATATCTTTTCAAAGCGTCTTTCAGAAAGGATTAAAAAGGTTGGTGAGCCTCTTTATTCCGGCCAGAATTGTATGGCCGCGAATAAGAACAAAGCAATCCTGATTGGTATTTTTAACAAAGCCATTCGTGAAGCCAGAATTACCGGGGTTCTCGACAAGATTACCACAAGATGGCTTGGTTCAAAGCTTGGGGCAGGTGAATCATTTTTTGAGCGCAATCTCTGGAAGCTTGCCGCCGCCGCCGGTTTGTTGCTTCTGATTGTACTCTGGGCCTGGGCCTGGAACCTGAGGCTGCATTCGATGGTAAGGGTTAAGACCGCCGAAATTCTTCGACGTGAAGAAGCCCTGCGGGAAAGTGAAGCCAAATATAAATCGCTGACGCAGAGAATGAGTGATCTTCTCTGGACCGCAGACCTCGAAGGGAATGTTACCTTTACAAGCCCGTCTATAGAGAAAATGCTCGGTTTCTCATCTGAAGAGTGGAAAGAGAGGCCGCTTGCCGAAAAATTTTCTCCGGTTACTGTGAAAAATTTCCTGCAGATGATTCAAAATGATATTGAACAGGTGAAGAGCAACGAGTCGCTATGGCAAGCGCATTTTGAAATGGATTTTTATCATCGTGACGGCAGTCTGAGAACCATGGAAACTCTGCTTTCACTGATTTGTGATGAACATGGAAATCCAGTTGGTATTCAGTGCTTGTCGCGCGATATTACTGAGCGCCGGCTGGCTGAAGAAGAGCGAAAAAAACTGCAGGACAGGCTCAACCGGGCTGAAAAAATGGAATCTCTGGGAGTGCTTGCCGGCGGTGTGGCTCACGACCTGAATAATACACTCGGCATTATAATAGGAGTTGCCGAAATACTCTTGATGAAGATTGAGGCCAATAGCCCGTTCAGAACCGATGTAAACCATATCATGCAGGCTGGCGAAAGGGCTGCTGCCATTGTTCAGGACCTGCTGACGCTTGCCAGAAGAGGTGTTCAGACAAAGAATGTAATCAACCTTAATCGCATAATTTCTGAATTTAAGCGTCTGCCGGAGTTTGAAAAGCTTGTTTCGCAGTATCCGGGTATTAAAATCTCTTTTGAGCTCGAACCTGATCTTCTTAATATTTCCGGTTCGCCGGTACACCTGCTCAAGTCCCTGATAAATCTCGTTACAAACGCCATGGAAGCTATGCCAGGTGGCGGCGATCTGAAAATCTGCACTGCCAATAAATATCTTGAAGAACCCGTAAAGGGTTATGACAGAATTCATGCGGGTGATTATGTGATGCTCAAGGTTTCCGATACCGGTGAGGGAATAGCTGAGAAAGATATGAAGCGCATATTCGAACCATTCTATACCCGTAAGGTCATGGGTAAAAGCGGCACTGGCCTTGGTCTGGCCGTCGTCTGGGGAATGGTTCTTGACCACGATGGCTATATTGATGTTACCAGTGAAGAAGGAAATGGAACGGTCTTTACCCTGTTTTTTCCTGTAATAAGAGAAGAGTTGTCTGAAGAAATCAGCAGTGTTTCTGTTAAAGATTTGTCTGGAAATGGCGAATCGGTGCTCGTGGTTGATGACGTTAAAGGTCAGCGCGATCTCGCTTTCAGCATGCTCAACCGTTTGAATTACCAGGTTATCTGTGTGGCAAGCGGTGAAGAAGCGGTTGAATACCTAAAGACCCACAAAGTTGATCTGGTGCTGCTCGATATGATAATGGACCCAGGAATTGACGGGCTCGATACCTACAAACAGATTCTTGCCATACACCCCAAGCAGAAGGCGGTTATCTGCAGTGGTTTTTCAGAATCAGAGCGTGTTCTTGAGGCTCAGGCCATCGGGGCTGGGGCTTATATAAAAAAGCCATACGTGCTTGAGCGCATCGGAATCGCAGTCAAAAAAGGACTTGGAAAGCTCCCTGTGCCGGTTGTGTAGTTGAATTGCCTCTGTTTAAGCTGGTTCTGTATCTCAAAATTATGCTGCATCTATTCTACTGTCACGTATGAGTTAAAGAATAGATGATCATTACGTCATCCCTGCGCAAGCAGGGATCTAAGCTGTCTAAGACTAGATTTCCGCCTGCGCGCGAAGACGGAAAACCTTGTAACTCTAGTGTGACAGAGGGCTATGCTCTTTTGCATTAAACAGAAATTGAGTTGCCCTCTTTATTAAAATTACAATTCGTTGTCGCGGTTCTTTTTGCTATCGATCCGCACAAAATCTATAAAAGACTCGCATCAGGCCCGTGTAATTTTTAATAAAAATTTCTGCAAAGCGCTTGTGAAATTAATCTCAAAAAGCAATGTCTGGTGTTGCCGGCACAAAAATAATAAAAAAATTTTAAGTTTGCCTGTACGTACTCGGGCTTGAAAGTGGTCAAACTTGTTTGCCGATGTTTGTGCTTGTTGGTCAAAGCCGCATAAATAAAGCTAAACAAAACATCATCTTTGTTCGAAAAGGGTTATGGATTTGTTTGCCTCCTTATTT
>CAZFUG010000006.1:35383-47078 GCA_964522035.1 uncultured bacterium | reverse complement strand
GAATTCAGCAGCCTCGCTTTTACCAGACTCGATTTCTGGAAAGGAATCGAGAATCTGGTTTCTGGCACGCCGGGCAAAGTATCTGACGCGGGTGTCGGGGTGAACAATCGCCTCGGTTATCTTCGGCATCAGAGCTCTTGCCATTTCAAGGGTCAGAGAGCTCTGCTGACTGATAAAATCGAGCGCAAAAATTTTCTCATCGACAATCGACGAGTTCAGCGAATCTTCGAGAATCTGCTGCCAGCGTGGGGGCAGGTTGTTTTCCTGTGTCATTTTTCGGGCCGGGGCATATTATAACCAAAACTAGCGCAAATTGCCAGCTTGCCGCACATTATGCAGATTTTTTCTGCGCCATCTCTGGCAGGCCCGTTTTCTCTATGGTAATCTTTTATGGGCGCCTGCCGCCCTCGTATCTTCAAAAAAAAGGAAAACAGGATATGAAATTGAAGAGTTTTTGCAGAATGTCTCTGGCCATGCTTTTGGGGGCAGCCATCTTTGCCGCGGTTCCTGATCAGGCTTATTCTCAGATCAGAGTTAACACTGATCGCAGTCTTGGCTCAGACATACATGTGGTCACACCGGCGCTCAAGCGGGTTAGTTTTTCGGCCAACGGCCAGGACTTTACAGGCCTGTATATGGATCACGCCAGCCTGATGCTCGAAAAAAGCAAACCAGCTTTGCCCTTTATGTCTGGCATGATAATGATCGCTCAGGACCAGAAACCAGTTCTCGAAATCATCAAAACCCGCTTCACCGAAATTTCGGTAAAACAACCGGTGGTTCCTTCACGCGGCGCGATTCTGCGCAGCGTTGATCTCTCCACCGTTCCATTTGAACAGGGCAGTATCTACAAAAAGAACGCCTGGTTTCCGGCTGACAAGGACATCATAAGAATCTCGCAGCCGTTCATCTTCAGAGAAGCCCGCGGTGTCAGACTCGAAGTTTTTCCGGTTCAGTATAACCCGGTCACCGGCAAAATCAGACTTTATACCAGCATTCAGGCCAAACTGAAATATGACGGTCAGGGCGGTGCCAACATTCACCGTGGCCGCAGCGAGCTTTCACGGGCATTTGCCCCGATTTACCGCAAAGCGTTTCTTAACTTCGCTTCGGTACCGCGCCGGCTTTCTCCGGTCGATGAAAACGGGCGCCTTATCATCATCGCTGCCGACGAACTCAAGGCCACTGCAGCTCCCCTTGCCCAGTGGAAACAGAAGTGCGGCATCAAAACCATTATCGTCGGCACCAGTGATATTGGCGGGGCCACTCCTGACAATATCAAGGCCTTTCTGCAGGAACAGTTCGAAGACCCTGGATTTTCACACGTAATTCTCGTTGGTGACGCCGAACAGATACCCACCAACAAGGGCGAAAACGAAAAGGCTGATTCAGACCCAGTTTATGTTAAACTTGCCGGTGACGATCATGTGCCCGATGCAATCATCAGCCGCATTTCGGCCGCAAAGCCCGAACAGGTGTCGTATCAGATCGCCAAGATTATCAATTACGAGCAGTATCCAGCCATCGGCGACGATGCCGCCTGGTACAGCCGCGCTCTCGGCATCGGCAGCAGCGAAGGCAACCCTCCCGATTATGAATATATTGAAAAGCTGCGCCAGGCACTTCTTGAATCAAGATACACAGAAGTAGACGCCGCTTACGACCCGAAGGCACCGGCAAACACGGGTGGTAACGGCGGCTATGACGGCTACCCCTATCCTGGCTCATACCCGGGCTTCCCGGGCATGAATCCGCATTTCCCTATGCAACCGATGCCTTTCTCGGTAAGTGCCAACCGCAACGAAGCCGATCGCGGCGGCCTCAAAGACAAAGTCTTCGAATCGGTCAACAAAGGTGTTTCGCTGATTAACTACATGGGCCATGGCTCAACCACATCATGGGCAACCACCGGTTTCAGCAACGACGACTGCGGCAAACTGGCAAATGGTCTCAAGCTGCCGGTCATCGTCAGTGTTGCCTGTGTCAACGGCAATTTCGTCGGCAAAGACAGTTTCTGCGAAGCCTGGATGAACAGCGGCGACATAGAAAATCCGCGCGGGGCCGTTGCCATCTTCGGCTCGACCACAAATCAATCATGGGTGCCGCCGATCAAGGTGCAGGCCGCCATCGCCTCTGAATTCATCGTCAATGATTCTTACCTCACCGTCGGCGGTCTGATGACCAACGGTATCATCAAGGGTCTCGAAATTTATGGCACCGAAAAAACCGGTGAAGGCGTCAAGATGATGGAACAATGGCACCTGTTCGGTGACGGCACTACCATGATCAGAACCCGTAAGCCCGAAAAAGTGAGCATCGAAGTCGAGACTTCATCTATTCCGGGAGAAAGTCAGGCAATGGTGAAGGTAATTGACAGCAAAGGCAACCCGATCGCCAATGCCAGAGTTACCTGCTATACCGAAGGGCTTGCCGCTGCTTCTTCAGCCACTTCGAACAAAGATGGCGTCGCCAGGGTGAATATCGGCCTCGAAAAAGGCAGCGAAGCCATGCTGACTGTTTTTGGCCCGGATATCGTGCCGATCGTCGACCACAAATTCAAATTCTGAGCTGAATTTCAGAAAGCCCGGCAGAAGCGAAACTGCCGGGCTTTCGCTTTCTCGGCATTTGTGCCATAATTAAAAAATAACTTTTACCTTTACGGGGGAAATATGAAAAAAATAGCTCTGATGCTGCTCAGTGCCCTGGCGATCATGGCCATGCCGGCTCTCTGCCTGGCTGAAAATGAATGGACAGTCATTGTCTACATGGTCAACGACGACAAGGACACCACCCTCGAAAACGCCAATTTCCGCAATCTCAGCAATATGAAGAGCTGGGGTCCCGGCGAGAACAAGACGCTGCTGGTGCAGCTCGACGGTATGTCAACCGGTTCTTCCGATGAGCAGAAGCTCAATTACAAAGGTGGCAGCCGCCTGCGCGTCGAAAAAGACAAGCTTATCGACGAAGGCGTTCTTGGCGAAACCAACATGGGCTCACCCCAGACCCTCTGGGACTGCCTCAAATGGGCGCACGACAAATACCCGGCCAAACATTATGCTCTGATAATCAACAGTCACGGCAGCGGTGTATTCACCTGGTGGGGCGATGGTTCGGTCAGCAGCAGCGAACCGGGCAAGGTCGTCTTCAACCCGGACCGCCGCCCGGGGCGTTTCGTCGCTTACGATCATACCGACCACGATGCCCTGACTATCTTCGAAGTGGCTGAAGTTCTCAAAGCCTTCAACAGTCGCTGCAAAACCGACGGAAAATTCGATGTCGTCGGTTTCGACGCCTGCATGCCTGCCGGCGCTGAAGTTCTCTATCAGCTGCGCGATGCCTGCGAATACATGGTCGGCAGTCCAGAAACCACTCCAATCAATGGTTTCAACTACGATGCCATGGCAAAACTGATGGCACGCAATTCAACCATCAAACCAGATGCCTTTGCCGCCGATATGGCAGAAAGGCTTAACAACAGCCAGATCGGCGCCTGGAAAACCGCGCAGGCCGCTCAGATCGTTTTTGCCGTCAACCAGCTGGCAATGGAACTTCTCAATGCAATGAACGAAACCGGCAAGAGCTTTGCTCTTCGCGGTCAGGCAGCATTCGGCAAAGGCACCAACTACTGGGATCTGATCAAGGTCGGCGAAGCCTTTTATCGCGAAAATTCTGACCTGAACGGCGCCAGCAACCAGTCAGTAATAAAACAGATGGGCAAAGAACTGGTTGATGTAATTGCCGGTGCCAGAGTTACCCGCAACGGCATCATCAGCATCACCTGGCCGGAAAAAGCCGATTATCAGAAATATCGCGCCTTCTACAAAGCTCTCGATATGTCACGCGATGCAAAATGGGATGAAGTTCTCGACCGACGCGAACTCGGAATCAAATAAGGCATTTAAAAACTCACAAGGGGCCCGGAGCCGAATCAATCAGGCTTCGGGCTCCTGCTCTTTACGGCTGAGACGCCATTCTCCAAGCATGCGGTCAGATGCATCTTTCTGGTGAGCGTGCGCAACCAGCTCAAATATTGCCTCAAAATTCACCGGATCGTCTGAATGATGCGACCGCAGCCAGCCTTTTACCTCGATCTCGTCAAAAAGCTTCGGGCCGGGCTTTTCATCGGTAAAATATTCTGCCGTAAGAAAGGCCATGCCGGCGGTATCGATCAGCACTTCATGTTCGGTACTGTTAACCGTAAGCGACTGAGTCTTCTCTTTAAGGCCACGGCTTGAATATGAAGTCGGCGGCATTATGCGCAGATTTTCAAACCGCCGTTCATCTGGGCGCCCCTGCGGTCTGAACAACACCTCACACCGATGAAAAGGGATTACAACCGTATCAGGCGAGTAGGTCACGAGGTAAACCTTCATGCTCAGGTTCCATTGATAGGTACCGGTCTGACTCATACCCGCAATAGCCCGCTGCAGCTCGATCTTGCCATCAAGAATTTCGAGATCGGGCTTTTTTTGAATCGGAAAAAGCAGCTTGAGCAGATCGGAACGCCTTGCTGAACGGGTCGAATTTGCTTCGCGCCAGGGCACTTCATGGGTGATGATACCGGTGCTGTCAGGAATTCTGATGACAAAAGGTGAACGCTCCGTTTCGAAAACCAGAGCAACGACAGTTTTGCCGTTATACGGAATCGAAAGGCTGATCAAATTTGGCGCCATCAGCTGATCAAAGCGTGAGCGCACTTTGGCAAACTATATAGAAAGCTCTTCAAAGTCAGCGCCGATAACGCCTTTCTTTTCGTCGATGCCGATCAACCACATAATCGGCTCGCCACGGGCAGAATTGGCATGCGCGGCAATGCGGCGCGCCGCCCGGAAATGGTCGCGGGGCCATTCAGACTTCAGCTCGATGGTGTCATCCTCGATCAGCTGCCCTTTTTCCAGACGGTCGATTATGTCGAGAACCTTGAATTCAATTTCCTGTTTTTTCATTGCCACTCTCGCTCTGAAAGTATTTCATTCTCAGTATCGGCAAATTTTGCAACTATTGCAATCTTCTAGACACATATCGCCGGACATAAAAAAACCGGAGCCCGTTTTGCAGGCTCCGGTCAAGGTTATAAATCTATTTGTGATTCTTGAGACATTCGATCGCCAGCGGCGCAGTCTGGTCAGGTTTAACTCTGTACCAGGCATTGATTATCTGCCCGTTCTCATCGATGAGAAAAGAAGAGCGGGTTATGCCGAGCGAAATCAGTCCGAAAACCGCTTTATTTTCGGTGACGCCGTAGGAACCGGAAACTTTCTTTTCTGGGTCTGAAAGCAGAACGAAATTAAGCGACTGGTCAGCGGCAAACTTCTTGAGAGCCTCCGGCTGATCCGGGCTGACGCCAAGAACGACAACATTCAACGCCTTCAGGTCGGCAAAAGCATCGCGCAGACTGCAGGCCTGAGTTGTACACCCGGGGGTAGCAGCCTTCGGATAAAAATACAGAAGTATTTTTTTGCCGGCATAATCCGCCAGGGAATGCCTGGTGCCATCCTGGTCGAGCAGATCAAAAGCCGGCGCCTTATCGCCGCTTTTCAATTCTGCTCCTCTCATTACTCCCCCATCGGGGCAGCAGCTCCATCTGTTGCGGGCTTGCTTTCAGTTGCGCTGGCAGTCGGTTCAGCTGTCGGTGCAGGAGTTTCGGTTGCTGCGGGAGCAGCGGGAGCTTCGGTTGTGGCCGGAGCTGCAGGCTCTGCGACCGGTGCTGCAGGAGCTTCAGTTGTGGCCGGAGCAACTACCGGCTCTGCTGCTGGTGCAGGAGTTTCAACGGCAGCAGGGGCTGCGGCGGCGGGAGCTTCAGTAGCGGCCGGAGCAGCAGGAGCTTTTGCGCCTCTGGCTTCAATCAGCTTCTTAACTTCTTCTTCGAGACCACCCATCGGGTGGCCATTCCAGGCGATTTTGCCATCGACAACGATGAAAGCGGTCGGAATGCCACTGACGCCGTAATCACGGCCACTTGAGCTACCGGCGCCAACTATCCAGTCCATGCCGGCTTTTTTATTGAATTCATTGATAGTTTCGGCCGGTTCATCAGAAAGCGAAACAATTACCAGGCCCTGATCCTTGTAGGTATCATGCATGGTTTTGAGATGCGGAATCGATTTGCGGCACGGCGGGCACCAGGTGGCCCAGAATTCGACGACCACGATTTTATCTTTGTGATCAGCAAGTTTGAAACCATCTGTGTTGATCCAGGTGGTGGCGGTTACTTCGGGGGCATCAGAACCCACGTTCTGGGTACAACCAGGAACGCAGAAACCAAAGCAGAAAACAAAAAGAGCAAAAACGAGCAGACTTACTTTTTTCAAGTTATTACCTCCTGTAGTTCGTATAAGAAAATAATATTATTAAATCATAGCAAAGTAAAGGAGGTTAATTTAGTATCATTACTTTTCAGAAACCGGATTTTTCCCACAAAAAACCAAAGCAATCCGACAACAGAAATTGTCGCAGCATTTGTATTCAGCAGGATTTTATAAACTAACCTCTTAAAGGTGCAGCAGGTCCTGATAAAGTTCGGGTCTTCGGTCGGCGAAGATGTGATTGCGCGGTGTTATCATCTTGTTGCGCGCCAGCTCGAGGTCAAAGTCAAAAGCACAGACTTCGTCGGCTTCAGCAGAGGCCTGGCAGATCACTTCCCCTTTCGGGCTGGCGACCGTAGACATGCCGGTAAAGGTAAGACCATGTTCGGTGCCGGTTCTATTGGCGGTAATCACATAAAAATGGTTGATAAGAGCATGAATCGGCACTGAACGCTGTGCAAAACCCGGCAGAACCAGTGCTGATGTATGGCAGATAACGTCGGCACCTTTAAGCGCAAGAACGCGCCAGACTTCTGGAAACATCCAGTCGAAGCAGACCAGCATCGCGATATTGCCAACCGGGGTCTGAAAAACCGGCAGACCAACATCACCGGCTGAAAATATGTCTTTTTCATTATAGAAAAGGTGAATTTTGCGATATTTGCCGATGAAGCCCTCAGGACCAACCAGCACCGAAGAGTTATACAGCTTAAAGCCATCGCGTTCACAGAAACCGGAAGCGATGTACATATTATTTTTGCGGCAGTGATCGGCCAGAAAATTGATGAAGCGGCTGTCAGAAACATCTTCTGATGCTTCCCAGGCATCTTTGCGGGTGGGAAAATTGTAGCCGGAATTACAGAGTTCAGGCAGAACCAGCAGATCGGCCGGCGGCGCATCAGTCAGCAGTTTTTCGAGCCTGACGAGGGTTTTGTCAAGATTGCATAATTCAGGTGTAAATTGAACAAATCCAGCTTTCATTATCTATTCTCCATAAGCCATATAGAACAATTCTCAGCCTACATGGAAACTGTCACGCATACGCAGGCGATCGCGGGCATCGAACATTCTCCGTCGCATCAACCACAAACTCAGTATAACACCAAAACCGGTTCCGGATGAAATCATAAACATTATCAGAATCTGATAACGTACCGCGGCGGTGGCCGTGTTGCCGGCCAGACGCTCGCCGGTCATCATACCTGGAAGGCTTACCAGACCGGCCGCGGCCATAGAATTGATTATCGGAATCAACCCCGTTCGTACACTTTCGCGCCAGATATCTTCGATAGCTTCACCAGATGGTTGACCAAGTGCGAGCCGCTGTTCGATCACCGTCCGGCGGTTCCAGGCCAGTGTCGAAAAAGTATTCATTGCCAGAGCCACACCATTCATCGTGTTTCCGAGCAGCATGCCAAGAATCGGGATTGCATACCTCGGGCTGTACCAGGGATCGACCTTGATTACCAGAGCCAGAATCAGCACCATGACCGAAAATGACGACAGCATCATCGAACTGGTGCCGATCATGAAACGGGCCGGCCCCTTAACCTTGACCTTCTGCCGCGACATGACTTCATAACCGGCAGCCGCAAGCATCAGAGTCCATATCAGCAGAACCAGCCAGAAATTGACGGTGGTAAACACCGCGTTGAGAACCAGCCCGATCAGTGACAACTGCACTGTAGTTCGCAAAGCCGCAATCAGCAACGGTTTTTCGATTTCGAGTCGATGTTTGAAGCTCAGCCAGGCCAGAAGCAGAACCAGCAGACTGGCGAGAGAAAGCTCAAACACACCAAGCGGAATTACATTCATCGCAGCTTCCTCATTTCTCCGCCAAGCAACATGGCATAGTGACAGGCTCCTAACCTTTCGAGCTGCTCAGAATCATGGCTGACCCAGATGGCAAGGCCATTGTTTTCTTTGAGATAGGAGGTGATAAAGTTTTCAACTGCGGCAATATTGGCCTTATCGAGACTTGCAGTCGGTTCATCGAGCAGCAGAGCAGACGGACGGTGCTGCAGCAGACGCAGAATCGCCAGTCGCTGTTTCTCACCAGTAGAGAGTCGGCTGACTTCCCAGTTCACGACCTCTTCGGCAAAGCCAAGAGAATTGAACCACTGCAGTGGCGGAATCTGCCAGAAATGCGCCCCGACACGGTCGTGCCACCAGAGGCTTTCGGCCGGCAGCCAGGCGACCTTTCGCCGCCATTCGCTGGCCGGCAGATCGAAGCTTCTGACACCATTAAGAGTCACCCGGCCTTCGTTCGGGTCGAGGTCGCTTATGGCACGCAGAAGCAAGGTTTTACCCGAGCCAGAACTGCCGCTCAGACCAAAAATCGATCCCGCAGACACAGCGAAATTGTAGGGCCCACGGCCGAGAAATCTGAGCTGCTCGACCTGCAGACCATTCATTGCCAGTGCCGGTTTTTCACTGCTGCCTGTCATATTTCGTTTTCCTGTGAGTCTTTACCACTTCGACGCCAGTCGCAATGCTTTCTGTCAGAATATCCTGCAAAAGCGCAATCATCGCGCCAATCTGTCCAGTTGAGCTGTTTTCTCTTAGCGAACATCAATTTATACCGTACACAGCTGCTCTTTATAACACAGCCGACTTTTTTTTGCGAAAAAATTCAAAATCATGCGAAGTCTGCCGATTAGTGGCAGGAAAATCAGTAATTTCCGGAGCTGAAATGACGTCGCGACATTCATTGCTGGCACTAGCAGTATTGGCAGTTCTAAGCCTGTTTCTGTCAGGCTGCAACGCTTTCGAGGCATTCGACGGTGAGCTCGACGAGAGAAATTCACAGGCGCTCATCGATGAAGGCAACCTCAAACTTGCCGCAGCCGACTACACCCACGCTCTCGACCTGTTCGAGCGGGCCATGGTGAATGGCGACAGTGGTGACGAGGCATACCGCGGCCGCGCATCAGCAAAAGCAGGTCTGGCAGGCTTCAATATGTTCACGGTTCTCGACCGACTGCAAAACGGCACCAGCCCAACCGACTCATCGGCCATAATTTTTTCGGCGGCAAAACTCATCAAGGATCTCAAACTGCTCGACGAAGCGATCGATGACATGTGCAGGCTTGCCAGTCCCCGCAACGACGATCTGCTTTTCAGGTCGCTCATGAGCACTCTTTCAGCGGCAAAAACTATTTTGGCCAAGTATGACACCAATCTGAACCAGAAACTCGATACCCCCGACCAGATCGATTTCGACACCAATGATGGGAAAACCCTGACCTGGTCTCAGCTTTATGCCAGGCTCAGTTCAGCCGGATCTGCCTGGTCGCTCGAAAAAGCTTTTCTTGAACTGGCTGAGGCATTTAATGGCCGTGGCACCGAATGGGTTCTCATTTCACCGGTCAATGGGGTCAGTCGATCAGGCACATATACTCCGGCCAACCGCAGCACCATTCTTGCTGTCGGCGTTCTGGCCAGCAGTCTTAAAACTGCGAATGCCTGGTTCGACAAATCTGAAAGCGAATTCAAAACTATGCTGCTGAATCTTGACGGAGCCAGCTGATGCCTAATCTTATCAATTCTCCAATACAGCAGAGCAGTCCGACAGACTCAAGGCGCCGAAACCGGCTGAAATCAATCAGCACGCGAATCGGTCAGACCCTGTGCAGTCTGATAATTTCCGGCCTGCTGACGACTCCGGCCCTGGGCTACGACCGGCCACTCACATTTGAAACCAGTCGTTCACACGGTATGGGCGGCACTTCAGTCGCAATTGCAGACGACCAGCAGGCATTGTTCTGCAACCCTGCCGGACTTGGCATGCGCACCACCAGTGCCTTTTCCGTATTAAGCGCCACCGGTGACCGCAGCGAAGACTACGACACGGTCAGTGACCACATCGACAGCCTCTCAGACGCAGATACAGCCGCCAGCCGGGCCGCTAACTACAGTAATCTGACGCAGATCATGGGTAAAACCGGCTATCAGTCATGGTCGACCATGGCTTACTACCTCGGCAGCACCGGCTTTGGCGTCGCCGGCTATTATCGCGAAGCCGAAAACTTTTCGGTCGAGAATCCTTCGAGCCCGCTGATCAAGTCACGCGTCGATAAGGATGCGGTTCTGACCGGCTCATTTGCCCGCGGCTACGGCGAATCGCAGATTTTATTCAAAGACCGGGCCACCGGCTGGTGGGGCGGCTCAATGAAATTCGTCAGCCGCAAAACCGCCGACCACGTTTATTACGCCCGCGACTTTGCCGCCCTGACACCCGGAGCGCTGCGCGACACCGAAAAAACCGGCGTCGCCCTCGACTTTGACCTCGGCGCTCTCTGGCAATTGAACAACCCCTGGAAAACCACTTTCGGTCTGTTTGCCGGCAACCTGCTCAGCTCAGACTTTTCAGAAGAAGCCGGCAACCTCAAACGCCAGTTTGCCGTCGGCGCATCGATCAGGCCACTGACCGGCCCGGCAGAGCGCAATGAAAAACTGCTGCTCGCCGCCGATTACTGGGAAACCGGCGAAGACAGCGCCGGCCTCGCCAAACTGCGGCTCGGCATGCAATTGCGCCTGACACGGCATCTGCATCTGCTCGCGGGCCTGCGCGGCGGCTACCCGACCGGCGGCATCGCCTTTGCGTTTCACGATCTCAAGATTCAGGCCGCCAGCTACGGCGAAGAAATCGGCCAGCGCCCCGGCGAACGCGAAGACCGCCGCACCTCAATTTCAGCCAACCTCGAATTCTGACCATTTACTTGCCCGCCATTCCTTCGTTCATGCCCTGATCAGCCAGTCCTCTACCACAGTAGAATTACATGCCTTTCCTTCATCCCACGCTTGTCCCCGGAGGCGGAAATCTGATTAACACAGCTTAGATATTCGCTTCCGCATGGATAGTGTTTGTCTCATGGGTATGGCACGGTTTATTGCTTTGCCCATCTGCGTCTATCCGTGTTCATCCGTGGCCTTTTTTCTTCTCTTGTGTTCATCCGTGGTTGCGGAAATGCCGAGGTTGTTATACCCTTGCATCGCCATGACTCAACCCTTTATCGACACCGATGAACGACTCGATTCAATTCCGGGCACCAATTTCAGCCTGATTCAGAAAATCGACGGCACCGCTTTTGCCATCGACACACTGCTGCTCGCCAACTTCGTCAAATTCCGCCCCGACATGCAGACCGCCGCCGATCTCGGCTCAGGCAGCGGCATACTGTCCTTTCTGGTTAAGTATCGCAACCAGGCACTCGCAATTACCGGCTTCGAACTGCAGGAAGAATTCGTCGACCTGGCCAATCGCAATCTGCAGATGAACCGTCAGTTTTCTGATCTCTGCTTCGAACAGATGGATGTCAGAGACATACCGGCGCGCATTCTGCCAGAGTCATTCGATCTGGTGATCTCGAACCCGCCGTATTTTCAGA
>CAZFUG010000006.1:17795-35373 GCA_964522035.1 uncultured bacterium | reverse complement strand
AGGGCGGGCCATGGCCCGGCACGAACTGAACGGAACCGTAAAAGATTTTGTCGAGGCCGCAACCTACATGCTGCCTTACGGCGGGCGTTTCTGCCTGATAATTCCAACCAGCCGTTTCTATGAAATCGTAGAACATCTCAAGGCCGGCAATTTTGGTCTGCGACGCCTGCAGTTCGTCATCGCCAAAGAGGGCGAACAGTCACACCTGACGATGATCGAGGCCGAGCGTTTTTTCAACGGCCGCCACGAACCGCTTCCCAATATCATCATTCACATGAAGAACAACACCTTCGGCCCCGAAGTGCAGCAGATCTACAGCGTCGGCCTGAAACCTTACAAACCCTGACCCACGCAAGAATTCATAAATGCAATCACTTCATTCTGAAATAATGCGAAAGGAAGTATATGCACCATTTGATAATTTTCAGCTCAAAATATGGCTACACACGGGAATGCGCAACAAAACTGGCCAGCCTGCTTGACCAATCGGCTGTTCTGGTAGATGCTGACAAGCAGGAAATCCCTTCGCCAGACAGTTTTTCGAGTGTAATAATCGGAAGTTCAATATATATGGGGCAGATAAGCAGTCGCATTACCGACTTTTTTAGCCGTAACCGTGAAAAACTTGCTGAAAAGAAAATCGGCCTGTTTCTCTGCTGCGGCAGAAAAGATGAGTTTGCCGCAAATTTTGGCCGGGTTTTCCCTGAATGGCTTGCCAGAAAAGCCGTTGCAACTGCCAATTTTGGTGGTGAGCTGCGCCCCGAAAAAATGTCTTTTCTGCATCGCCTGATTACCTTCTTTATTCAGCGCGCCGGCTCAAAACCGGGAGACCTTTCGCCAATTCCGGAAGAAATTGAAAAGTTTGCCGGAAAATTCAAACAATAAATTTTCAAACCAGGTAAATCATGAAACTGAAAGCTTCGCTGATTGGCGCTTTAACTATACTTTCTGCATTTGTCATTTTTCTGATGCATGCCGGCAGAAGATGGCAGATGAGAACCGTTGAGCTGATAAATAAACTGCGGAATGTGCAGAACAGAAAACGCTTCCAGAAATTCCGCAACAATGAAATCAGGTATCTTCCATTTCCCGTGCAGCGTTATCTCAGAAAGGTATTGAAAAATGGTCAGAAACTTATTGACGAGGTAACGATAAAGCACTCAGGTACCTTCAACATGAGCAGCACCGGTGAGAACTGGAAACCGTTCACCTCGAATCAGCATGTTTCGCTTGCGGGCAACGGCTTTATCTGGGATGCGCGAATCCGCGCCATTCCCGGAGTCAATGTTTTTGTCCATGACGCTTATGTAGAAGGCGCCGGCATACTCAAAGCAAGCCTTATGGGTATGTTTTCTCTCGCAGATATGCCCCGGACTCCAGAACTGGCTCACGGTGAACTGATGCGCTTTCTGGCAGAAACAGCCTGGTATCCCACCGCCCTTCTGCCGGGACAATCGATAAAATGGCGAAAATGTGGGCCCGACAAAGCAAAAGCCATAATTTCCGACAGAGAAACCTCTGTCACTCTGACCTTCTGCTTCAACGCAGAAGGTTTTATCGAAACAGTTATCTCCGATGGCCGACATCGCGAAAGCGACGGCAGGCTCATTCTAACGCCATGGCAGGGCCGATTCTGGAATTACCAGGAAATGAACGGCATCATGGTTCCACTCGACGGCGAAGTTTCCTGGATATTGCCGGAGGGTATCAAACCTTACTGGCGTGGCCACATAGACGAAATAAATTTTAAATTTGTCGAATGAAAGCCACAAAATACACCCGCTTAAACCGGAATTTTAGAGCCAGGCCCGCAATCGGCTTTTAATGAGGCTTTCACCAGTTAACACAAAATTAGACATTGCATATTTTTTTTCACGGAACCTGAAAACCAGCTTTGCATAAAATGCCGATGATTGCCTGATAACAGCTGTTCTGCTAAACTTCGTCTGTGCTGACAGATAGTTTCGACAGCGCAGCTAAAAAATATCGGGTAATCAAGCGAGTGGAAAAAAGGGATACGCAAAAAAGACTCATAGTTCCTTATTTCTGGATTCTTTTGATTCTTGTTTTTCCTGTTCTCATAATCAACGTCGGCAATTCAAAAACCAGTGCTCAACAGGAAAGCCGCAAGCAGCTTAACGAGTCAGATGAGGCCGGGCAACTTCTCGACACTCTTGTCAACGGAGCTGACGAAGCGGTTTTTCTCGCCAGACTGGCCGGTTCGCTGATAAACCCTCTGAAAAAAGCTGTTTCCAGGGTTGCCGGGCAAAATGCCGATCCTCATAAAAGTTTTCTGCGCCCCCGTTTTCCGGAGCATGAAATATGGGTATTCACAAACGACACCCTGTTTTACCCCGACCGGGTAACAACCAGTCGACGTGCCATGTACAAACTTTTTCAGGCACTCGCTCAGAACGACTTCTCAGATGGCCAGAACAAACTGGCCGATTTTCTTTTCGGGCCTGGCCTGAAAATTCGCCACCTTGCACTTAGAAAAGGGCGAGCAACGAGAATCCTCTATCAGAAGCGCTATTGCCAGATGGTATGGAACACTTTTACTTCCGACAAAGGCGATAACAATGGCTTTTTCCTTATCGTTCCCGAATCTGGCCGATTTAAGCGCTTTGTAATGGAATTCTCTTCACAGGCCATCACCCGAAAGATTCATGATATTCACAACAACAGAATCTGGTGGCGCGGCGGCGGTTTCATGAGAATTTTCCCTGATGCCGACATGTCAGTCTTACCAGATTTTGCAACTTCAAGCCATGACCTGAAGCCATTTCTCAACCAATGGAACCAGCACCAAGGTCTGGCAAAGCTTGAAAGCGAAAATCTGCCATGGGCTGTTCCTGCAGGAAAATGGAAGATTTTTACAAAAATTATTCCAGATTCAGCCCACATGGCTGTTGTTTTTCTGCCTCAGATACCCTCAAATTCTGAAATTTCAAGACTTCTGATATCTGTAAACTTTTTATATGCCTTGTTTGCAATTGCCCTCATCTTTTGCGTGCTCTTTGAAATTCAACTTCCGACGATGAGCCTGAAAACAAGGTTTACCCTTATTTTTCTGGCCCTCGCGGCAGCGCCCTTCTCGCTGTTTCTGGTAGCTTTCAATATTTATTCCGAAGAGCTCGAGATTTCGCTGGTGCGTGATGCGCGCCAGAAGCTTGAAACTGCAATCAACAAATACGATGAAAGCATAGAAGAAACTTATCAGAACCTGAGAGCTCAGCTTCTTATGCTCGAAAATGCCGAATGGATAAAAACGGCAATTCGCCAGAAAAATCCGGTCTCAAAAGAGCTTATTACCAGGTCAGATGAGCTGCTGAAAAACCTATCGCCCGAACTTCCGTGGGGAGCGATAACCTTCACCGACCCCGAAGGCAATGTTGCAGCGGCTTTCAAAAGCGAAATTCACCGGGCCACACTCGAAGGCTACGCCAGATTCAACCGGGTAGGAATAATTGAAGCAATGCGAAAAAACCTGGCAATGCCTTCAATTGAGATATCAAGAAACCCCTCTCTGATTACTGATTCAGACATAGTCCTGAAAAAGGCTTATGAGAATAACACCAAACTGCCGGTTTACCACCCGTTTGCAAATGCCAACGCCGGAAACGCCGTTCAGGTTGCCCACGGCAGCAATTCAATCATGCGCTATGTCAATTATTTCCCGGATGCGCAGAAGCCAGCCCTGGGACTTTCGATCGAATGGCTCGAAAAAGACCTCGACAATGCTTTTGCCGCAAGAGCCATTCAGAAAATCAGGCGTGAATTCTCATGGGTGAACTTTGAAGTCTTCAGAAAAGAGAACGACAATCTGAACAGCATCGCCCGCAGCCATGAAGCAATCGACATGCGCCGCACAGCCATGGTCTCTTCACTGCGAAATGGCCTGTTTTTCAGTTCAGAGCATGCCAACAGCCAGATCAATCTGGCCCTGCCATCGAAAAGACAGCCTGGCATCTTTCTCGCCGGTTCTATGAATACCGCTTTTATCGGCGAGCAGATCGTTCTGATAAACAAAGCCTTTCTGGCATTTTTTCTGGTGGGCTTTTTAACGATCCTTTTCTTTCAGGACTTTTTATTCAAACGCTTAATCCAGGCTTTTATCCTTCTTGAAAATTTTCTCACCTGCGCCCGCAAAGACCTTGGGCAAAAATTGCCGACCGGCTCCAGAAAAGACGAAATCGCCGATATTTTTCACTCTTTCAACGACATGATCAACAGCCTGAGAATAAGGGAAAGGCTTATGTCGCTGGTATCAGAGGGTTCGCTGCAGCTCGTCAAAAGCATCGACACCGAAGCAAGCTCCATTATCAGAACTGTTCCGGCGGTATCTTTGACTTCTGATATCCGCGGGTTTACAACTCTCTGCGAAAACCATCCGCCAGAAGTCATAACCCGAATGCTCAATCATCATTTTGAGCAGATGAGTCGGATCATTATTTCACATGGCGGCGAAGTCGGCAGATTCGTCGGTGATGCAATCGAAGCATCCTTTCCATGCACCGGCGAAAGCCCTGAAACAAAGGTGGAACAGGCCATAAGAGCCTCGGTTATGATGCTGCAGTCGATGCAGATTATCAATAACGACCGGGCCACGCAGGGATTGTTTTCATACAGAATCGGAATCGGTCTCGCTTATGGCACCACAAGCTTCTTTCCGGCCGGCAGACGCTCTAACCGCACTGAAGTGATGCAGATCGGGGAGGCGCTGAAAAGATCGTCACAGCTCGAGGCATTGAGCAAACATTTCCCCGAACTGCCTCTGGTTATGGATAAAGCGACAGCCGACTTTCTGGGCAAAGCCGGCAGAAAACTGCCCCGCATCAAAGAAGAAAATATTGACGACACCAAATGCTTTGTATTCGCCACCAGAGACCCTGCAGAAGATTTTTTAAGCTTCTCGGTGTCGGACGATCTTTTGAAAAGCAGCGAGCATACGGTTTCACCCGATAAGAATGCGGCAGTAAAAGATTTCGACCGGCAAAAACAAAAATTTCAATCACTCAGAATCAGTTTTCTTAAAGGTGCTGCACTTTTCTGTCTGCCACTGCTGATCTGCGGCCTCGGAATCATGCATGGTTTCAACACTTTCCGTGAAGCATCGGTCAGAAATACCCGTTCAGAGAATATCAGCATACTCAAATCCGCCAGTGCCATTCACGACCGACTGGAGATGGCTGCAATCCGGCTGAACAGTGAAATAACAGATTTCTGCCGGAATCTTGGTTCAGTCACAGAAAAATCCTTCAGCAAAAAGCGCCAGCAGCTGAAAAGAACGCTGTATGACGAGCTGAAAGCAACCGGGCTGAATCCGAGACATGTAATTTTCACCGGCCCGCCGGGCGCTGAAAAACAGACAATATCAAACAATCTGAGCCTGGAAAAACGCCTTGGAATTCTGCTAGATGACTGTCTGCGCTGCTATGATTCGAGTCTCAATCGTTATCTGCTGCCCAGCCCCGAAGCAATGGAAGTTTTGCACGGCTCAGTGTCAGCCATAGCCCTTTCCAGAGACAACCGTGGCAATTTTATTCCGGGCATGATTGCCTCAGAAAGCTGCCTGATTTTCTGGCAACCGATAATCTACCCGGGGGCTATTCAAAAATCGACAACTATCAGATATCTCTATCCAGCCCCTGACAATTGGCAGCTGAGGCATTACGGGCTTTTCGACAATGCGCTGCTGCCACAGTTTCTTCTGGGCGGCGTCATGATTGTCTGCCAAAGTCTTGAAAACGGTTCAGAATTGAATTATCGCCCGCATGGAACTTCTGCAGGCTTTGCTGAACTGAATCTAAGTAACGGCGTTCTCCGCCACAATCTGTCAGAAAAGCACCCTCTGCTGCCGGTTAAAGAACATCAACAGCCGGCCAGTCTTTCAGAAGAGCTTCTGGCGATTTGTCACAGGTCTGAAACATCTGCAACTGACATAATCGCCGATAAAATGCTGATTAACAATAATGAAAAAAAGCTGTTTATGGCTTTTAACAGCCCAAACAGAGAGCTTGAGACCGGAAAATTCTTTTTAACGCTCTTTCTTGGTATTCTGGCAATCATGGCCGTAATCCTGTCAATCTCATGGTTTCTGGGAACACGCGAGGAAGGTCTGGCAGGAAAAGTTGAATGGCAGATTTTTGCAAGTTTCATCGGGGTTATTCTGGTGCCGGCAACCGGGGTTATTCTGCTCATCTGCCTTATTTATGGCGGCTGGAAGCAAAATCTGCTTGAAAACCACAAATCAGAATTTCTTCAAAGAGTTGCCAGAATTGAAGAAAAAATACATTTAAGCCAGTATGAAATACCGAGAAGATTGCAGAACATGCTGCAGAGCGCTGCGAAAAATCATTTCGCCATTTCTGCGCCAACCCTCGAATCTTCTGCATCTGCATCGAGCGAATTAAGAAAATTCCTTTCCGGTTTTTTCACAGATGTGATTCAAATACGGCGCGGTTACGGGATCAATGCTCTCATGGTCGAGTTTGCTGCCGGACCAGGAGAATTTCTGCAGATAAACGGCAATTTTGCTGAAGACTCAGACCCGATGAAAAACACTTTTTCCTTCTTTACCGGAAGGGTTGTAGAGAGATTGAGAGGCAACAATTTTGCTCTGAGCCGAAAAAGAGATGCAAGGCAGATCGTCGTGCAGGAAATGACGACCGAGATGGTCTTTGAGGTTCTTGCATCGACTTTCGGCGAAAATACTATCCACGACATCCTGTTTGGCCAGGAAAAAGGGATTTCGCTGTTCGGTGGCGTTTCGAGAGATATCATCCACCAGATTTTTTTCCCCGATTCGCTGTCTCCGGAAGGTGTAATTCTTCTCGTTCTCTCGCAGTTCCACAGCGACAAATTTGCACTGGCCCGGGTTCTTGCTTCCAGTTTCTATAGCCCGAAATCAGATCCGTGTGCTTTCGAGATATATGCCATCAACCGTATTAATCCAGGGATGCCCGTTCTGCCGGAAACCGGCGAAAGATACCCGTTTCTGCGTGACATTGGCAGGCAGGCAAAAATAATCGGGCATATCGAAAGAACGGTGAATTATGAAGGCGAAGATTATTTTGTCACGACCTGTCAGAGTAATGCCTTTCCGCAGTTCATTTTTCTTGGCAGCGGCAGGCTGTCAGTCTTTTCTGACTATATCAATCAGAGACTTATCTGGTTCGCGGCAATGCTGTTGTTTTTCATTATCGCCCTTTCTTTTCTGGCAATGCAGACGGCCGCCGATATAACCGGTCCGCTGAAAATGCTTTTGAAGTCGATCAACAGGGTCAATTCAGGCGATTTCAACTTTTCTCTGACGTTTCATCGCCATGATGAGCTGGAAAACATCGCAATCGCTTTTTCAGAGATGGTTAAAAAGCTTGCAGAAAAAGAAACCCTGGCACGCATGGTTTCTCAGAGCGCCTCGCAGATGGCTGCTTCAGAAGAAAGCGAAAATGAAGCAAGAAAAGGGCACAAACGAGTCGCGGCTGTGGCTTATATCGGCATTGCCGACTTTGCCGGATTTCTTAAAAATTCAAACAATGAAACGATCAGGAACGGTATCGATGAATGGGTTACGGTTGTCTGCCAGAAGGTTATCGAAGCCGGCGGCGAAGTCGACAAAATCATGGAAGGAAAGATTCTGGCAGTCTTTTTTGCCAGCTCAGATACGAATTCTACTGCAAAACAGTTTATTGCCAGTGCCTTCACTGCCGCCGCCGAGATCTGCCTCACCAGCCATAACGGTCTGAAAACCTTATGCGGCATTCATGCCGGCGAAGTTATCGCCGGGTTGATGGGCAGTCAGCAGCGTCGCGATTTTACCGTAATCGGCGATCCCGTAAACCTTGCTGCCCGCTGCTTTTCACAGGCAGACACATTGCGACAGAACACCGCCATTGTCGCTACCGAAGAAGCGGCAGCCGGTCTGCCAGACGGTCTCAAAGCCAGCGATCTCGGCCACTTTACAATCAAAGGCAAAAAAGACTCCCGCCGCCTGTTCAGCATCAGCAAAGCCTGAACATATCGGCTGATAGGCCGAAGCTGCCACTTCACAAAGATAACCAGTTGAACCCAAGTGCCTGCTGGCAATATTTAACAATTCACCGATAATTGCTGATCAGCAACCCGTTTTAGACGGTCCGCAGAACCGGTTAATTGGCTTTAATTTTACAGCAATCAAAAAGCCCGCTGAAAGCGTTTTTCAGCGGGCCTGTTGCAGATTCAATCAGAATTTCTGATTATTCACCGGCGGGAAGATCGTAGAGAATGTCATCCCACGGATGGCGGTAGAGATCAGCCTTCTGGCGGCACTGATCCATGTAATGGCCGATCATGCCGATGGTGCGGCCGAGCAGGAACAGGCCGTTGAGACCGCCGCTGTTGACCACGGTCTGAATTCTTTCTTCATCCCAGCCGAGGCCGTACATCATATCGACCGAAAGAACGCCGATGGCGCCGTCGACGTTGAGAATCAGGGTATCTTTTTTGGCGGTGGTCAGCTGTTCGACTTCGAGCGCGTAATCGAGCAGTTTCGTGCGCGGGAAATGCTTGCGGGCATACTGCTTGAGCAGTTCAACGCGCATATCGGGGTTCTTCAGGCTCTTGATGCGATGACCGATACCCTGAATCTTGATGTTTTTCTTCTTCAGGTCGGCAATGAACTCGTCAGCTGACTGACCGGCATCCTGGGCAGCCTTGAACATCAGAGCAGCACCGGCAACCGCGCCACCAAAGCGCGGGCCGATTGTCAGAATACCGGAAGCGACGGCACTCATCAGATCTTTGCCGGCGCGGGCGGTAACGATGGTATTGTGGGCACCAGAAACGGCCGGGCCGTGATCGGCGCAGAGCTTGAGCACGATTTCCATGAATTCGGCGGCCCATTTCGGCAGGCGTTCTTTGAACCAGAGCAGGCCGATGGTTTCACCGACCGAATAATTTTCGCCGATGACCTTGCTGATCTTGTGACCGGCATAGAGCAGTTCGTCTTTTGAATCGTCAGAAATGGTGCAGGTGAAGCTGGTCGGCTTGCGCACCATATTGCGGGCAACCGCTTCGGCGTAATCCATCGGAATTACCGGCGGTTCTACTTCGGCAGCCGGCTTGATGACGCCCTTTTTGACCAGGCCTTCGTAAGTGGCTTTGATTGCCTTGTCGTAATCATCGAATGATTCGGGCACCACGACGCCGACTTCACGCAGAGCCGCGTTCTTGGCTTCAGCGGTTTCGCGGCTGGCATCGGCCTTGGCACCGGCGTGACCGAACTGAATGCCCTTCGGCATGTATTTGATCGAAGTACCGGTAACCCACATTACCAGAGGCTTCTTGATCTTTTTGGTTTTTACCGCTTCAACGATATTCCATTCTTCTTCGCCGCCGACTTCGCCAAGGCAGACGAGCATCTTGATCGCCGGGTTGGCTTCGAAGCGCAGCAGGTGTTCGAGCAGAGTCGAACCGGCATAAGCGTCGCCGCCGATGGCGATACCTTCGTTGAGGCCGTCGGTATTCAGAGCGATGATGTTGTAGGCTTCATTCGACATGCCGCCTGATTTGCTGACGAAACCGACCGAACCCGGGCGATGCAGCTTCGATTCGATGATGCTTTCGATGGTCCCGCCGGTATTGGCGACCTTGAAAGCACCGGCAGCGATACCACCAACGGTGGCCGGGCCGATGATGACCTTGCCGCGTTCGATGGCGACGGCACGCAGATGGCGGGCCTGGCGTTCGGGCATACCTTCGGCGATAACGACGATGGTGCGCAGTTTCGGTTCGTTGAGGCCTTCCATGGTGGTGTCATAAGCGCTTCTGAAAGAGGCGAAGTTGATCATGACATCGATATCGGGGTGCTTCTTCAGAGCGGTTTTCACATCGGGGTAAACCGGAATGAAAATTTCTTTTTTGCCCCAGAAAACTTTTTCTGAGCCGAATTTGCCCGGATCAACGAGGGCAGCGACCGACGGGGTGGTTCTGCGGCAGCAGTAGTCGAAATCGAGCATGCGCTGAACCGCTTTGGTCTGCATGCCGTAAATCAGAGAGGTCGTATTTTTATCGAAAAGCAGATAATCTGGTCTTTTTTTCATGGCATTACTTTCCTTTACCAGTTTTCAGGGCGTCTGAAACGACGCGGGTCATGTGATATTCGGGGCCATGCACTTCGATCGGCACGCCGAGCTTGTCAGCGGCTGCCTTGAGATTGGCGAGGCCTTCCTGGTAGTTCGGGCCGCCACGGCGCACGAATATACGGGCATTGACCTTTTTGAGCTTTTCACCATACTCGTTGAGAGCTTTGATGATGCCGGTGAAGGTCTTGGCCACATCGGTAAAGTTGGCGATACCACCGCCGAGAATCAGGGTCTTGGGGCGTTTTTTAGCATCGGGCTTGCGGGTCATCAGATCGAGAACGACCTTCGCATATTCATAAGTCAGGCTGGTGCTGGGGTTGCCTGAATACTCGCCGTAAAAAGCCAGTTCCTTGGCAAAACCAAGATCGCAGACTGTGTCAGCATAGATAACCGAGGCGCCGCCACCGGCAACCATGTTCCAGATGGTGCCTTCGGGGTTCAGCAGTGTCAGCTTCAGCGATGCACCAGACAGGGCATCGAGTTCGCGAATCTTCATTTCTTCGGGGCTGAGGTTCTGACCAAAAGCGGCCGGAAATTCGATATCTTCGCCCCAGAGCTTGTTACAGCAGAATTCGGCAGTGTCGTCGAGCTTGGCGACCATGTCGAGCGGCACGATTTTGTTGCCGGCGATCGCGAACGGGTTGATTTCGAGATAAGCAAAGTGCAGAGCGGCAAAATACTTATAAAGGCCGCGGATAAAGCTGGCAACCATCTTCTTGTTCTTGCCGAGAGCTGCCGGCAGAGCCTTTTCGACGTTGACGTCTTCAATACCGCCAAGTATCGGAACCTTGATGACTACAACCTTATCCCAGTTTTCTTCGACGTTGATGCCGCCTTCGAGCGAAAAATAAATCGCATCGCCTTCAGCAGTCGATTTGATCGCGACATAATATTCGGCTTCGTGCGGAATGCAGGGCTCGATGAGGAAATGAGTCAGAGTGCCTTCGATACCGTTGACAACCTGCTTTTTGCCCATGCGCTCGTCGATCCATTTTTTGGTTTCGGCGATGTCTTTATTAACCAGAACCAGCCCGTGTTTGCCGCGTTTGCCAAACAATTGGTCAGGCTTGGCGACCAGCTTGTCGGTCTTCAGCCAGGGGTTGTCTTTTTTGAGTTTGTTCCAGTCGGTGTCTTTGTCGACCAGAACGATGTGACCGTCGTAACCGACGCTTTCTTCACAAAAACCGTCAAGGTGCCTTGCAAGCATTCTTTTGCCGTGATACTCACGGATTCCTCGTTGAGCCATCTTTATCTCTCCTGAAAAAAATTAAACAGGCAATGGATACCTAAAGGGTATATCTCTGTACCAAATTTCGTGTCAAGCAAACTTTTCGCAAACAGTTAATTCGAGAACCTTTCCGAACGCCGGGTTAATTAATGGCGACAAATGTGACGCATTCGCGGTACACTGCGACGTTGCTGCGACAGCCCCCTGTATGGAAATTGCCGGTCGACTTTCTGCCGTAACCAGCTATCAGTGCTGCTCATGACTGGTCATCATCAATTCTGGCACGCCGTTTGCAAATACTTGAATCGAATTATCATCATTTTTCACGAGGTGTTCTGAATATGGATATCAATAGAATGACGCAAAAATCACAGGAAGCGCTGCAGCTTGCCCAGAACATCGCCGTTCAACACGGCCACCAGGAAATCTCTTCTGAGCACCTGCTGGCAGCAATGCTCACCAACGAAACCGATCTGGTTCCGCGGCTGCTCAATAACATCAATATACCGTTGTCGACGATGCGTGACCGCGCCCAGCTGGCAATCAGCCGTCTGCCACGCGTCAGCGGCCCCGGCATGACCCCTGACAAGTTCTACATCAACCGTGAACTGTCACAGATTCTCGTCAAAGCCGAAGAAGAGATGAAAGGTCTCAAAGACGAGTATCTCTCGGTCGAGCATCTGGTGCTCGCCATGATCGAGACCGGTTCTTCAACGGCCGTCGGCAAAATCTTCGCTGAGCTGAATCTGACCCGCGACCAGTTTCTGCAGGCACTGACCGCGGTGCGCGGCAATCAGCGCATCACTTCGGCCAACCCTGAACAGACCTACGAAGCGCTCGCAAAATACGGCCGTGACCTTGTCGCCATGGCCAAAAGCGGCAAACTCGACCCGGTTATCGGCCGCGACGCCGAAATTCGCCGCGTCACCCGCATTCTCTCGCGCAAAACCAAAAACAACCCGGTGCTCATCGGTGAACCAGGTGTTGGTAAAACCGCCATCGCCGAAGGTCTGGCGCAGCGCATTCTTCAGGGCGACGTGCCCGAAAGTCTGCGCGACAAAACCATTTTTGCTCTAGATATGGGCTCACTGATCGCTGGCGCCAAATACCGCGGCGAATTCGAAGAACGTCTCAAAGCGGTACTGGCCGAAATCAAAAGCAGCAACGGCCAGATCATCATGTTCATCGACGAACTGCACACCATCGTCGGCGCCGGCAAAGCCGAAGGCTCGATGGATGCCGGCAACATGCTCAAGCCGCTGCTGGCACGCGGCGAACTGCACTGCATCGGCGCCACCACCCTCGATGAATATCGCAAATACATCGAAAAAGACGCAGCGCTTGAACGCCGTTTTCAGCCGGTTCTCGTCGAACAGCCTGATGTTACCGATACTATCTCGATTCTGCGCGGCCTCAAAGAGCGTTTCGAGGTTTTCCACGGCGTAAAAATTCAGGACCGCGCCCTGGTCGCCGCTTCAACGCTGTCGCACCGATACATATCTGACCGTTTTCTGCCTGACAAGGCCATCGACCTGGTCGACGAAGCCTGCGCCATGATCCGCACCGATATTGAATCGATGCCGGCCGAGCTCGACGAAGTCACCCGCCGCATCATGCAGCTCGAAATCGAAGAGGCGGCCCTGATAAAAGAGAAAGACGAGCAGAGCCTCACCCGCCTTGAAGCTTTGCGCAAAGAACTCGCCGATCTGAAAAACCGCGGCGACGCCATGAAAGCCCAGTGGGAAAGCGAACGCGGCGTAATCAAACGGGTACAGACACAGCGTGAGCTCATCGAAAAACTGAATCAGGAAATCAGCGAAGCCGAGCGTGCCTACGACCTCAATAAGGCCGCAGAGCTCAAGCATGGCCGGCTTCCCGAAGCCCTCAGGCAGCTCAAAAATCTCGAAGACGAGCTGCGACAGAAGCAGAATACCGGCAAGCTGGTGCGCGAAGAAGTTACTGAAGAAGAGATCGCCGACATCGTCAGCCGCTGGACCGGGATTCCGGTCACCCGCCTCATGGAGGGCGAAAAGGAAAAACTGCTGCACCTCGACGAGCACCTGCACCAGCGTGTCATCGGCCAGGATGACGCAGTCAACCTGGTTACCGACGCGGTTATCCGTTCACGCGCCGGTATCAAAGACCCACACCGGCCGATCGGCTCGTTCATTTTCCTTGGCCCGACCGGCGTCGGTAAGACCGAGCTGGCCAAGGCGCTCGCCCAGTCGCTTTTCGATACCGAAGAGAACATGGTGCGCATCGACATGAGCGAATACATGGAAAAGCATTCCGTTTCACGCCTGATCGGCGCGCCTCCGGGCTATATCGGCCATGACGACGGCGGCCAGCTGACTGAAGCGGTGCGGCGCAAACCCTATTCGGTCGTGCTTTTCGACGAAATAGAAAAAGCGCACACCGAAGTTTTCAATGTTCTGCTGCAGATTCTCGACGATGGCCGACTCACTGATTCCCGTGGCCGCACCGTCGATTTTCGCAATGTCGTGGTCATCATGACCAGCAACCTCGGGGCCCAGACGCTGATCAGCGAGATCGGCGAAAGCGGCGAGATCGATGACAGCACCCGCGACAAGGTGATGGCCGAGGTCAAGCGCTTCTTCAAGCCTGAATTTTTCAACCGCGTCGATGATATCGTGCTGTTTGCCCCGCTCAAACGCAGCGAACTCGACAAGATTATCGACCTGCAGATCGCCTCGATTCAGAAACGTCTGATCGAGCGCCGCATCAGCCTCGAAGTCACCCCCGACGCAAGACAGTGGCTCATAGAACGCGGATACAGTCCGCTATATGGCGCAAGACCGCTGAAACGGTTGCTGCAGAAAGAGGTAGAAACTCTGCTGGCGCGTGCTATAATTACCGGCACGGTTGCCGACGGAACCACAGCGCCGATTGTCGTCAAAGGTGACCGCCTGGCGCTGGGTTGAACTGTCTGCCAATAAATGAATCAGGAGGGCCGCGATCATGAATCTGTTTCTGGCAAACTGGAAAAGAAAGGTCGCTTCAACATTCGTTCTGACCATCATCATGGTCGTTGGCGGTCTGATCATCGATCCGGCCTACCTGAACAACCCGATCGGCGAAGGCTCTCTCGGCGTCGTTGCCGCCGAGGGCTACCCGATGCCGGCGACAACCGAACTGTCTCTCGTTGCCAATGGCGTTGACCCGATTCAGATCGATCTCAAATCTGAAGACGGCGACTTTGCCGGCGAGGTCGAACTGATTTCGCCCAAAGGCGAGCTGCTGCTCAACCAGAAGTTCGCCCTGCGCAAATATCCGACTACCTTTCTGCCGAACCCGGCAAAGTGGCAAAGTTTTCTATCGAGACACCAGGGCCCCGGCACTTACCTGCTGCGCCTGACGCAAGAACAACCCGGCAAGGCAAAGGTCTTTCTCTACCAGGGGCCCTTCGTGCTGCGCATGTTGATTCTGCCACTGATCGCAGCGTTCTTCATGCTGGTACTCAGCTTCACCTTTGCCCCCAAAAATAAGACAACACCGGCAACCGAAGAAAACAAATCCTGAATTTTCTCCAGTCCTTGAAAAGCCTTGATTTTAGGCTGGCCGATTTTCTATCCCTTCTCCGATTATCCTGGAGAAGGGAAAACAATGGCCTCGAAATTTTCCCGGTGAATTTTCATCTAAAAATTTAAATTTTAAAAACTTTTTTCGTACATTTTCGTATTTTTTGATTCGGTACCCTTCCCGGTCATACCCTCCATGAGTATAATGTTATTGTTAAGCTAATCGTGGAGGCTGTATTTATGAAAAAACTATTTTCATTGATGCTCGTATTGCTGCTGGTTCTGGCCGGCAATGTTCCTGCATCTGCCGACGCCCGTTCAGATTACGAAAGCTATCTGTCTGCCTATAATGCTTATCGTAATGCCGTCAACGAAGGCAAACCCGCCAGTGAAGTGCAGGGCTACCTCAATGCCTACAAGGCCGCCAAAGCGGTTTATGAAGGCAATCTCAACAAGGCGACCAATACCGCAACTGCGGTTGAGACCGGTACCGCCACTGAAGTCGACACCGTTTCAGAAGCAGCCACCTTCGTTGCTACCGGTGAAGGCGAAAGATCGGCATCAGTCGCTCAACAGCAGCTTCCCACCGGCCTGAGAAGAATTCTCGAACAGCTCTGGTCAGAAAAAGGGCGCAAAGACCCCGACCAGGCAATGAAACTGCTCGCCGGTTTCATCGAATCGAGCGCCGGTTCAAAATATGCCGACCTCGCCCGCTATGAACTTGCCAAAGCTTACGAACTGCTCAAAGATGACGTTAAAACAGCCTCAACTCTTCTTGCGCAGATCGGCCGCAACGACCCGAACTCAAAAATGGCTCTGCTGGCTAAAGAACGTATTAACTATCTCGCCGCCGGCCAGAAACACCTGCAGTGGAAAAACGCCCTGAACTCAACCTACGGCGTTTCCCAGGCCGGTTACGAAAAATATCGCAACACCTCATGGCTGGCATTCCCGGTCAAAGTAACCAGATGGTTCGGCTATGCCGGCAAAATGCTTGACTTCAACAAGACCCAGAGCGACTTCGAAAAATTCCAGGTCTGGTATGAAGAAATGGGTTCCAGATTCGCACCTTCTGTTGACGTAACCTTCGACAAATTCAAGGTTGCCAACGGAAACGGCAACGAACTCAGCGAAATCAGCCTGTTCTACAGCAACTCTAAAGCCTGGTATTCCCGCTGGAAATGTCTCGAAGAAGCCAGACGCTCCATCGATATCCAGTATTTCATCATGGAAAAGGATATCTTCGGGTATTCTCTGCTTGGCATGCTGCTCAAGAAAGCACAGCAGGGTGTCAAAATCAGACTTCTGCTCGACGCCCGCGGCACCAAGCAGTTGACCCGCAAACTTCTCGGCCAGGATTTCCTGCAGGAACTCAGTGAATTCGAAAATGTCGAAATCAAGGTATTCAATCCGGTTCACACTAACCTGCTCAGCGTTTTCACTGACCCGCGCAAACTTATCGCTTCAAACCATGACAAGATCGTCGTTGTCGATGAAGAAATCTCGATCATCGGCGGCCGTAACGTCTCCATGGACTACTTCCTTGAACCCGAAGACCACTCTGGCGCCTACCGCGACTGTGACGTGGTTGTAAAAAGTTCAGAAGTTGCAAAACAGCTTGATTACGCCTTCGATGAAGAATTTGCCAAGCTTAAATCATTTAAGATCAGTAAAGAACTCTGGGGCAACATTGACATCATGAGCGATCCGCTCAACGCTGCTTATGATACGATGTACAACCACATGCTGAACGAAAGTTTCGTTGCCCGCAAAGGCGCGAACAAGAAATATCTGACGGCCGCTGCCGATTTCATGAAAGAACTCTCCGGCTACGGTCACCTGCGCGATTTCTCAGGCTTCGATCCTTTCGCAAGCGCCATCCAGGCTCCGGTCAAAATCATCGACAAGCACTCCCTCGGTGGCCCGCGCAACGATATCACCGATCAGATGATCAAATACATCGACGGCTGCAAACGCGAAATTCTGCTGCAGAATCCATACGTCGTTCTCACTGAACGCATGTTCAACGCTCTGAAACGCGCCGGCAAGCGTGGTATTCCGATCATCATGCACACCAACAGCCCGGCTTCAACCGACAGCCTTGCCACCCAGGCAATGTTCTATGCCGACTGGAAACGCATCTTCAAAGAAATCCCCGGCATCAAGATTTATGTTTACAAGGGTTCGAACAAGCTGCACGCCAAAAACTGGGTATTTGACCGCAAGATCGGCGTAGTCGGCACCTACAACCTCGACTACCTCAGCGAACAGGTAAACTCTGAAGTCGTCGCTGCCGTTAAATCTGCTGAATTCAGCAAAGAGCTCCGCGACGGCATTTTCTCTGATATCGCCAAATCAGCTCAGTATCAGGTCAATATCAATGAAAAGGGTGAAGTCGAATCAGTTCTTGGCCCCGACGACCTCCAGGGCAAAAAATTCTGGCTGCTCAAAACCCTCTCAAAATTCACCATCTTCAAAAAACTGATCTGATCAAATCCGCTTATTCAAGCAAAAAAGGCTGCCTTAACCGGCAGCCTTTTCGTTTTAGACAGTTTGTAAAAAAGGGTTATCTGACTGAAGGTGAAGTCGGGTGAGCATTTGCCCAGCCTGATCCCTTGCACCCGGAACAATCACCAGAGACTTCATTCTTCCCCGACCCTTTGCATCTTTTGCACCTTATTGCCTTA
>CAZFUG010000006.1:0-17785 GCA_964522035.1 uncultured bacterium | reverse complement strand
CATCTTTTCCGGTTCCCCTACATTTTTTGCAACTTTTTGCCTCGCTTTTAACCTCTGCAACCCAGACATAACCATCTTCACCACAAGCATTGCAGATGCCCTCGCCATTACAGGCACACGGAAGATTCGCCGACATTTCCTCTGATTCATGGGCTTTATTGGCATCTACAGCTTTGCCGGCCCAGAGAGAATCGAGATACTCGAAGCTCACAAGCGCCGCATTCATGTAATTTATCAATTCGTCAAACGACTTCTGCCGGTTTTGCTCAGAAGCATCAGACGACTTCTTCAAATCCTGAAGAGATTTCAGCATCAGCTGGTGATTTTCAATCTCCTGCATAACCACACTCGCACCCGGATAATCTTTTTTAATGCGATCTTCTGCCACTGAAACAGTTGATAACAGACACAAAGCTATAAGCAGCAAACTTCGAGCAACTGACATCGATTCTCTCCTCAATTAATAAAATCTGACGGCATACTCAAAAACATGAAATTATGCCAAAAACGAAATTTAACACACGCAAATATAATTTTATAGACTATAAAGCCGCAGTGAATTTGCAGCCCAAATCATCTCTATTTAACGAAGCGTTTTTTGAATTCCTGCGGGGTGAGGCCGGTTATGCGTGAAAAAATCTTTCTGAAGGCGCTGATATCGTTATAGCCGACTTGCGCGGCGACGCAATCGAAAGTAGCGTCAGATGCCTCGATGCGTTCACAGGCCTTCTGAATGCGCAGGCGCTGCATGTATTCAGTAGGCTTCAGATCGGTGGCTTTCACGAACCTTCGCAAAAACATGCGCTCGCTCAGGCAGCAGAGATCGGCCAACTGCGCAACCGAAAGCGCATCATGGTAATTATCGGCAATGAACTGCTGAGCCCGCAGAATCACTTTGTCAGCATGGTCGAAATGCGGAGTGAAACAACTGTAATAACGCTGTTCGCGAACGCCGGAATCGATGACCAGCCTTTTTGCAAGACTCTGCATGACCCTGCGGCCAGCAAAAACATTCACGAGTTCAAGGGCCAGGTCGATCCAGGCCATGATGCCACCGGCCGTAATCAGGTCACCATCGTTGATAACGATTTTGTCGATTTCAAGCCTGACATCGGGAAACCGCCGCGAAAATTCGTCGGCCAGACCCCAGTGAGTCGTTGCCGAGCGCTGAGCGAGCAGCCCGGTTGCGGCAAGCATGAATGTTCCGGCACAGACAGAGCAGATAACAGCCTTGCCGTCATGCTGACTGATAATCCAGTCAGTGATTTTCCGGCCGGGCTGAAAGCAGGTTTGGGCCTGAATACCCGGCGGAAGAATTACCACACCGAAAGCTGTTTTCTGACGTTTCGCCAGACTCAGAACCGCCCGCTGCTCTATTTCATCGACCGTAATAATCCGGGCTGAAAATCGCGTCGACAGCTTCTCCTGTTCGCAAAGGCCGTTCGCCAGAGCAAAAATTTCTTCGAACCCGAACAATGATGACTTCAGAGCGCCCGGATAATCTACCAGCGCGATAATAACGGTTTTTGTCACCATTTTGTCAGTTTCAACCCCATTTGTGTCAGTTTTGACTCTATTATAACATCACCCCGCCTGCCATAATTGCATTGTCGCAAATTTGATCTTCTCCAGGAGAAACCCGCATGAAACAGGCACTTACCTTACTTGTTGCAACAATGATCGCGAGCACGGCCTTCAGCGCCACCGGACCAGCCATAAACAGCAACCGGCCTGAATCGGCCGTGATCAAAATGCAGCTGATCAGAAACGCCACAATGAAGCTGACTTACGGCGGTAAAACCTTTTTAACCGATCCGATGCTGTCGCAAAAGGGCGAAATTCGTTCATTTGCCGGAATCGCCAGCAATCCGACCGTTGAACTGCCAATTGCTTCTGCAGATATTCTTTCCGGCATCGATGCCGTTATCGTGTCACACCTGCATCCTGACCATTATCATCGCGCGTCCGAGCAGGCGGTTTTACTGCCGAAACCGCTGTTCTGCCAGCCTGCCGATTCGGCAGCAATCTCAAAAGATGGTTTCAGTCAGGTCCTTCCGGTCGATTCAACCGTTGCATGGGAAAAAATAAAAATCACGCGCGTCGGTGGCAAACATGGCAGCGACAGCATTCTCGAAAAAATGGGTGAAGTTTCCGGGTTTGTTTTTCAGGCCGAAAACCTGCCAACCGTCTACTGGGCCGGCGACACCGTCTGGTGTGATGAAGTTGCAGCGACAATAAAAAAATTCCAGCCGCAGATAATCATCACCCACTCAGGTGGAGCCACAATTCCCGGTTTTGCCCCGATTCTGATGAACGCTCAGCAGACGATCGAAACCGCTCTTGGCTCACCTGAATCAACCATTGTCGCTATACACATGGAAGCCCTCGATCATTGCACGGTCGGCAGAAAAGACCTGCGAACCGCCGCTACTGCAGCAGGAATCGAACCAGCACGCCTGATTATTCCGGAAAACGGAGAAACTGTAACATTCGAGCCAGAAAAACTTTCTTCGCAGGAAAAATGAGATAAAGCCCCAAAACAGGCGGCCAGATTTTAATAAATTTTATTTATTTTAATTTGCATATACTATTTGATTAACTCACACGAGGTAATCAATATGAAGCTGGAAACACTGCAAAAACCTCTTTTCTTCGTTCTCGCAGCTGCCTGCCTGATCCCGGGTATCAGCCCAGGTATGGCGCTGGTAACCGGAATTCTTTTCGGTCTGTTGTTAAAGAACCCTTTCGCCGAAACCGGCTCTGTCTGGAGCCGCAACCTGCTGCAGATTGCCGTTATAATGCTCGGTTTCGGCCTGTCGCTGGCTGAGGTTATCAGTCAGGCATGGGCTTCTCTGCCGGTAACGGTAGTCGGGATCTCACTAACGATCTTTCTTGGCTATCTTTTTGGCATGTGGCTGAAAATGGAACCCAGGCTCGCAAAGCTGATCGCATTTGGCACGGCCATCTGCGGCGGCAGCGCTATTGCGGCCATGGCACCCGCTATCAAAGCGCGTGACGAAGAAACTTCCGTTTCACTCGCCACGGTTTTTTCGCTTAACTCGGTGGCGCTGCTTATTTTCCCGGCAATCGGGAAATGGCTGAACATGTCGCAGCATGATTTCGGGGTCTGGGCGGGCCTCGCAATTCACGACACAAGCAGCGTCGTAGGGGCAGCGAGTCATTATGGCGAAACTGCACTGGCGGTGGCAACGACCGTTAAGCTGGCCAGAGCGTTGTGGATAACGCCATTCGTCATTGTAACCAGCTATTTCAGCGGTTCGAAGCAAACCAGTGTATTTCCCTGGTTCATTCTCGGGTTTATCGCCGCAGCGCTGACAAGAACCATTCTACCTTCGCATGAAAGCCTTTGGACCACCCTGGTGGCAATCGGCCGTCAGCTGCTTGTTCTATCGATGTTCTTCATCGGAAGCAAACTATCGCTGGAAACACTCAAAAAGGTCGGACTGTCACCATTGCTGCTTGGCGTGCTTCTCTGGCTGTCTGCAAGCGTTTTTTCGTATCTGGCCATAGGAAAAATCTGAAACGCACCAATTGGAAAACATCAATTCAAGGTCGTTGCGCGCATTTTTCAGAAATTCAGCAGAGCTGCCGCCTCTTCGCTCAGATTCCGTGTTTCTTATCCGCGTCTATCCGTGTTCATTCGTGGCCGAATTATTCAGATGTTCATCTGCGGCCGCATTGATCTGCATTGATCTGCGTTCATCCGTGTTTATCCGTGGCTCAGGTGTTTATCCGTGGCTCAGGTGTTTATCCGTGGCTTTTGTATTAATCAGTGTTTATCTCTGATCAGAGCTCTTTGCCGATGTCGTTGCGAAACTTGATATTGGCCAGTTCAAGCCGGGCGATATCGCCATAGCACTTGCTTCTGGCCTCTTCGAGGTTTTCGCCGACGGCGGTAACGCTTATCAGACGACCGCTTCTGAACTTATAGTCTTCTGAGTCTTCGGATTTTTTGCAGCTGGAGAAAAATACCAGCGAATCACTGACTTTGTCGAAACCACGTATCACCGGCTCACCGGTTTCGTTGTCGGGGTAGCCTTTGCGGGCAATTACCACCGAAACGGCTGAATGCCGGCCAAAGGCCACTTCAGAGCCAACCGAAGTCAGGCAGCCCATCGAGCAGTCTTTCAGCAGAGTTGCGAGATCGCCGCGAAAGCGGGTGAGAATGCTCTGAGTTTCGGGGTCGCCGAGACGGGCGTTGAATTCGAGAACTTTCGGCCCGGCCGCGGTAAGCATCAGCTGAATCGAGAGAAAGCCGCGGTAAAGCAGATTATCAGTCTTCATGCCGTCAACGACCGGCTGCACGATAGTGTCAATGATCACCCGGTCAAGCTCAGGCGTCAGGTCGGGTGACGGGCTTACCGCGCCCATACCACCGGTGGTGGGGCCGGTTTCGCCATCGTCAGCGCGTTTGTAATCGCGGCAGGAACTGAACGAAACCCACTGCTGACCGTCGGTCAGAATGGTGTAAGAGCATTCGATACCGGTGATTTTTTCCTGCAGAATCAGTGGCGGGTTATGCAGATTGAGAAACTTTGTTGCCGCACTCTTCGCCTGTTCGGGGGTATCACAGACGGCAACGCCGGTGCCGTGTGAGAAACCATCGCACTTAACCACCAGCAGATTCGGGTTTTCGTTGAAAGCCTGTTCGGCTTCGGCCGCATTGACCACGATTCGGGTAAGTGGCGACGGAATATGATGCCGCGCCATGAACTTCGCGGCAAAAGCTTTGCTGGTTTCAATTCTGCCGGCATCGGCAGCCGGGCCGATGACCGGAATTCCGGCCAGCGCCAGAGCATCGACGGTGCCTTCTTCGACGAATTTTGACGAACCGACTACGGCCAGTGCGATTCTATCTTTGCAGAACCGGACCAGTTCAGCGTTATCTTTGAACGGCACCCGTTTACAGATTGGGATACTGGCCATACCTATGTTTCCGGGGCAGGCAATGATCTTATGCACTGACGGAGACTTGGCAAGCGCATGTACGATAGAGTGTTCTCTGGCTCCAGAACCCAAAACAAGAATATCCACGGGCACCTCAACAGATAAAATACTTTGGCGCGAGCATGTTACTATGCCGCCAGCGCCGCGTCAAGACGGCAACTGCCTTAAAACAGCAAAGAACGGCAACGCTGGCCGTTCTTTGCCCGAGATAACTTTAAAAGCCTTGCTTATTCAGCCTTAACAGCTTTTTTGAGGCTGTTGTATTCGTCTGAGTAAACTTTCAGCTGTTCGAATACCTTTTTGGCGCCATCCTGGTCGTTGGCTTCAACCATGCGGTTGTACTGCAGGTAAGTGTCATAGTATCTTTTTTCGACTTCGGCAAGCTTTTCTGAAGTGGCGCCGGTTACCGAGAACTGAGCCACGCCAGAAGTTGAATCACCAGCCACTACCGGACCAGTGCCTCTGCCGGTTCCGCCAAGACCACCGATGCCACCGGAGAACACGCCGCCGAAGCTGCTGGTCGGAGTGCTGCTCTGCTGTGAGGGCATATTCGAACCCTTGCCAAAAATAGAGACCTTGCCACCCTTGGCAAATGCAGTTACCCATTTGGCAACCTTGCTGCCCAGGAAACCACCGACGATACCGCCGATGATCGGCCCGATTACCGGAATCGGAGCACCAAGAGCCATACCGATGGTTGAACCGATCGATGAACCTACGAGGTCAACTTTGTCGATCTGCTGGAAAGCTCTGGCGATCGAGAATTCACCGCTCTTCATACCGTTGGCGAGATTTGCGCCCATCTGGCCTGAGAACGAGGCAAACATGACCGGAATCACAGAACCAACCAGAGCGCCAACCGGGCCCGGGATAATGCTCTTGACGATCGAGGCGGTGAACTGACCACCGGCGGCACCGAGGGCCGAACCGACGACGTTACCGGCAAATTCGAGGCTGGCAACTGATTTAACTGCCTGTGAGAAAGAGGGTTTGTTGCCATGAATCATGTCGATGGCCAGGTTGGTACCTACTGCTACGGCAGTGGTTACAGCCAGGTTCGAGAACGAAAAACTGTTTTTCAGAGAAGTCTTGGCGCTCTGAGTGCCTTCGGCAACGCCTTTGGCCAGCTTGCCCTGGAAAGTATCGGCATACTGCACATCGGCAGAGGCGCTGAGCATCATCTTGCCATCGCCTTTGATTTCGCCCTTGCTGTTGTCAACGACTTTGCCATTCTCGAAAGACTTGCTCTTATCGATCAGACCAACCTTCTGGCCGACCGCAAAAATCTTGGCGCGAACCGCGGTGATAACCTTGGTCAGACTGGCTTTAACCAGAGCGAGAATTGCTTTAAGCTTTTCAGCTGAACCGGCAAATTTGCCGCTGGCTTCGATCTGTGAAGCCTGAGCGCCGAGCTGTTCGATACCGTAAGCAACCTGCTGGTCATAGGAAAGATTGATCGGCGAGGCACCGGCGGCGATATTGGCCTTGGCTGCTTCACCGGAAGTCTTCAGAGTTGAACCGAGCACGTTTTTGGCACTGCCGATAATGGCCTTGATGCGTTCGGCAATGCTCATGGTTTCCATGCCGGTCGGGGCAATCTTGTTGTAAAGCGGAGTCGAGATCTTTTCGAGACTGCTGAGAGTGCTCTGAGCGGTTCTAAGGTTGCTCTGCAGGTTGTTAAGTTCAGGCAGAACATTGTTGAGAATCGACACGTCGATCGGCTGACCGGCAGTGACCGGAATATTGACCTGTGCAGTCTGGGCATAGGCGCCAAAGGTCGACAGCACAAACATGATGACTGTCAAAAGCGAGATTCGTCGCAGCACTCGTTTACTCATATTCATATTATTCCTCCGCTCTTGTCGAAGAGACTGACTTTCTGGATCGGTACAATTATGTCGTTAATTATAAGAATGATTCAGCATAGTGTCAATGAACGCCGCCGGCCGACAACAATTACTTTGCAGAGCGCCCCCCGTGTTGTATCATCTTGCTATATGAAATCCATACGCATATTACTTCTGTTAACTTTTCTGGCTCTCGCTGGCAGCACGGCAATGGCCCAGTCTTACCGCAAATGGGAATTCATCAATCCGGCCGACCTGCAGATAACCATCTCTGTCGACACGCCCGAGATCATCACCGGCCAGACCGCCACTTTTACGATAACGATCCGCAACCGCACCGACAAAACCGTAAATATTCCCTACCAAACCGGCCAGCAATGGGACATGGCAGTCTATCACGACCGCACCCAGATTTATCGCTGGTCACAGGGCCTGACCTGGGCGGACGCCCCGCATTCAATCCCTCTTAAAACCGGCGAAACGCGTTCGCAGCAGCTGAGCTGGGATTCGATCGACCGCAACGGCAACCCCCTTCCTCAGGGCATTTATAAGGTTCAGGGAATGGTGATGACGCAGCCGCGCTACCTCGTCTCGAATGACTGCGCCATCAGGCTGCTGCCCAATGACATAAAAAAGACCGAAATCATCGATGCAAAGCTCAATCAGATCTTCGAAATCGAGCTGCCGCGCTACGTCGGAGTTCGCGAACTGACATGGCAGATCGAATACGTCTATAACGACAACCGCATTGCGGTTCACCGAGTCGAAAAAACCGCCGACAAAACCAAAATCTTTTTTCATCCGAAACGCGTTGGTCACGTAACTTTTCACATGTTTGCCCACAACGATACTCAGGACGTCACCGTTTCGTTCGAACGCCGCACCTTCAGAGTCGAAGTCAAATAACTGCCAGGGCCGGAGGAATTCATGAACAACATTCAGGGAACCAAACAGACCGTCGAAAGCTTGATGCTGCAGAAGGGCCTGATCACCGAAGATCAGCTCGACAAGGCAAGAATTATTCAGGCTCAGACGCTCGAACGTCTCGAAAACATCATTGTCAGGCTCGGCTTTCTCTCTGAAAAACAGGTTCTCGACCTCTGGGCCGAATTTCTTGGCATTTCGGTCGTCGACCTGACGAATATCAAGGTCGATGCGAAGATCCTGTCGCTGATCCCTGAATATCAGGCCAAGCAGTATAAGATGATCCCTTACAAGCGCGAAGGCAACCGACTTACCGTCGTCATGGCCGACCCTTTCGACATCATGGCAACCGACATGATCGCCTTTCTTACTCAGTGCAAACTTGAAGTACTGATCGCCCCGAAAAACCAGATCGAACTGGCAATCCGCCAGCTCTACAGCTGGGAAGGTTTCTCAGTTGGTGGTGAAGAAAGCCTCAAAGGTGAAACAACCGAGCCAGCTCTGGATTCAGGGCTTGAAATGGTTCGCAAAACTTCGGAACAGGGCGCAGTCGTACAGTTTCTCAATGCCATCTTCAAACAGGCAATTCTCAAACGCGCCTCCGACATTCACGTCGAACCTCGCGAAGACATTCTGCTGGTGCGTTTCAGAGTCGATGGCATGCTGCACGATGCGATGACCGGCCCCAAAAGCCTGCTGGCACCGTTGATCAGCCGCATCAAAATTCTCTCGCACCTCGACATCGCCGAGCGCCGCCTGCCCCAGGACGGCCGCCTGAAAGTCAAAATGCAGGACAAGGAAGTCGACTTCCGCGTCAGCACTGTTCCGAGTCTGCTCGGCGAAAAAGCTGTTCTGCGCATACTGCAGCGCGAATCGAAGTTTGACCTCGATAATATCGGCTTTTTCCCTGATGATCTGGCCAGACTCAAGTCAGCACTTGACGAACCGTATGGGCTGATCCTCGTCACCGGGCCAACCGGCGCCGGTAAAACCACAACCCTGTTCGGCATGCTGAAATATTTCAACAGCACCGAAATCAATATTTTCACGATCGAAAACCCGGTTGAATACCGAATTCCCGGCATCACACAGGTGCAGATCAACGACAAGATCGGCCTCGACTTTGCGAGCGGTCTGCGCACCGCTCTGCGCCAGGACCCGGATATCATTCTCGTCGGCGAAGTGCGCGACCTTGAAACCGCAGAAATCGCCTTCAGAGCATCTCTGACCGGTCACAAGGTTCTCTCGACTCTGCACACCAACAATGCTCCGGCCAGTATCAACCGACTCATCAACATGGGCGTGCCGGCATATCTGGTGACGGCGGCCGTTCGCGTCGTCATCGCCCAGAAACTTCTGCATCGCATCTGCCCGGCCTGCAAAACTGAATACAAGCCATCACAGAGCATAATTCAGCGCCTGAATCTGGCCCCGGGAAAACTCATCGGCACGAAGTTTCATAAAGGCACCGGCTGCCGCGAATGCAACCAGACCGGCACCTACGGTCGTCTGGGTGTTTACGAAACCATGGTCATCACCTCTTCAATGAAAGACGTGATCATGGAGGGCGGCACCGAAATGGCTATCAAGCGTGTTGCACGCCTCGAAGGCATGCGCACCCTGCGCGAAAGTGCCCTTGAACTGGCAATACGCGGCGAATCGACACTCGAAGAAGTTCTGTTCGTAACGCCTTCTGACGATGAAGAAAAGCGCATTCCGCTGCCCGGTCTTACCGGCAGTGGCATGGGAGTGCCCAGCTACATTCTGCCTGTTCAGATGCAGCCAATGTCGGCAGCCATGCAGCCGGAAGGCCTTTCTCAGATGCCGGCACAGCAGCCACAGACTCAGCAGCGCCGCCCGCAGATCGACCTGAATGACCCGGTCACCAAAACCATCATTGCCAGCCTGCAGAAAGATTATCTGTTTTTCAGCGACGAAAAACTTGCCGAAAAGCTGCATCTGCCGGTGATTCAGATCCGCGAACTGATTCAGATGAATCACCTTGAACGCAACCGGGATGGTTTTGCCAGACACTTCGGCAACCAGCTCGAAGAGCTCAGCGAAGCCGATATCGCCGACATCATCGGCATGATCAACGACAAACAGGGTGAAATACCCGGCTTTATACTGCAGGAAGAAAAACTCGCACCCGTATGGGCCGGTCTTTCTGTCAAAGCCGCTCTTGAAAGACTTAAAAACAAAATTCAGAAACCTGAAGAACTGCCGGAAATGTTCAACGAGCATTTCATCAATAACGCTGGCCTTGACCAGGTTTTCCTCTGGGCCGACCGCAGCCGTTTTAGAATGATCGAACTGGCTCTACCGGGCAAATTCAAACCCTGGCAGTTCGGCGAAACCGAACAGTGGCTCGCAAACCGCAACCTCAGTGCCTGCGCCCGTGAAGCTCTTGAATGGCTGATGAGCGAAAAACTTGGCTGCAGCCGGGGCGATCTGCCGCTGATGCTCAATCGACAGATCTGCAAAGAAAATGGCCTTGGCGCCCTTCTCGAAAAATTCGAAGATTCATGCTTCCGCATGGTCAATCAGGTTTTCCCGGATGTATTCAAGCCATGGCAGTTTGTCGAAGAAGAGCAGCTGTTGTGGTTCCAGGAAGACCGCATGCAGATTGCCGGTCAGGCAACCCGCTGGCTGATCGAAGAACGTCTTGGCATTCCGGCCGAAGATATTCCGAAGCGTATTTCGATTCGCGAGTTTCACATGAATGGCCTGTCAAAACTGCTCGACCTGTTCAACCAGAACCTGTCACAGGTAATCGAAAACGCCTACCCCGGTCGCTTCAAACCCTGGCAGTTCAACGAGCAGGCCGATATCTGGAAATCTTCAGAAGCTCTCGAAACGGCACAACAGGCGACAATCTGGCTGATCGAAGACCGCCTGCATCTGCCGCACGATAAAGCCGCCCAGCATCTCACCCGCAGACACTTTCTCAACAACGGTCTCGGTTTCATGCTCGGTGCCCTGTTCAATCACTCGCATTTCCTGGCCCTTGAAAACACTCTGCCCGAGCTCAAGAGCAACGAAGTTTTCCAGAAGGCCCTGTTCACATACTCCCAGGAAGTGCGTGAAATCAACGTCAAATGGGAAGCCCTTGCCGAAAAAATTGCCGTAAATCACTTCGGCAAGGCCCGCTTCAAAGTCACTCTGCCGAATCTCAAGATTGCACCAATCGTGCCCGAAAACGAGCGCATTTATATCAATGCCGCCAACCAGATCGAGTACGTGCCGCAGATCGTCATTCCGCGTCTCAACGCCTATGCCGATTTCAGCGATTTCTCGAACTGGGTTCCATATTGTGACCGCCTCACTTACTGGATTCTCGGTGATGACAGAAGTGCCGGCTACGTTGAGCCCACGCATCCGAAAGTTAAACTGGTCTTCATCGACTCGTTGATTTCGGGTCTGCGCTCGAAAGGCCTGCTCGATATGGTCGAAAAGGTGCAGCACCTGGTTAACGCTCATACCAGACTGCTTGATCACCGCGCCCCGGCCGCCATCAATTCATGATCACTGCGGCAATCTCGCAGCCAGGAACGATCAGAGAGCAGAATCAGGATTACCTTCTGATCGATGCAAAACTCTGCCTGGCAATTGTCGCCGATGGCAGCGGCCCGCAGGGGCTGCAGACAGCTGAAGCTGCCGCGCGCGGCATCTGGAACAGAATCAATGATGTCGCACCGGTTACCGGGAGCAATGAAGTCGAATATCGCCTCAAAGAAGCGGTAGAACTGGCGAGGGCCGGTCTAACTGCTGACAGCAAAACCAGTTCGGGTAATGAATATGTCCCTGAAACGGTTTCACTTGCAGCGGTATGGATCAACCGCGGCGTTCTGGCGGCTTTTGCAGACGGGCATTGTGCCATAGCCTGCAGCGACAGGCTATGGCAACTGCAGAGTAATGCAAGCCTGGCAGTGCCGATTCAGCCAGGTCAGGCTTTTCTTATATGCTCTGAGGGTTTTTCGGCACCCATGTCTGGCAGGCTGACGCATCAGGCCAGCCCGGTTTTACCAGAGGGCCAGATAAGCGCAGAAAACCTGCAGACAGCACTCGAAGCTTTCGCCGGCGAGGTTGCCAGAGCCTATGACGGCGACGACCGCAGCGCAATTCTTATCAGTCTTGAAAAGCGTGATTTAACAGCCGGCGAACCGCATGAACTAGAATTATTCGAGCACTACAACAGAGAATACCGGTTTCCGATCTGGGCACCGCTGCTGGCAGCAGCCGGGTCAGCGCTGTCTGCGCTCTTTGCCATTTTCCGCATGCGCCGGCATCTGCCAAAACTGCTGGCAATTCTCGGCAGAAAAGACTGACCGGCAAATCAGGAGCCGAAGCTGTCCTGGTAATCTTTGATGGCGGCGTTGACTACCCTTTCAGCATGCTCGCGGCCATATGGTTTGTCGATGTGAATATCGACTTCGTGACCGGGTATAAGCTTGTAAGTGCTGAAATAGTGATAGATACGGTCGACGAGAACCGGCGGCAACTCGCTGATGTCACTGACATGGGCCCACATATTGTCGGTTTCAAGAACCGCAATTATTTTGTCATCGGCCTCACCACGGTCGACCATCGGCAGACCACCGACCACACGGGCATGCAGTATGACTTCAGCGCGGGCAATTGGTCGTTCGCTGATAACGCAGATATCGAGAGGATCTTCATCGCCTTTCGATGAGCGCGGTGACAGACCACATACAGAAGCGCCACAAAAAGTTCTCGGAATAAAGCCATAGAGAGCCGGCGGCTGCGACGAAGTACGCTGCGGGCGGTCAACGCGCATGTAGCCGGTTTCTTTATCGATTTCGTATTTAACCAGATCGTAGGGTGTGATTTCAATATAGGCCTGCACGAGAGAAGGCGGCTGCTTGCCAACTGCAAGGCCATGCCAGGGGTGCGGGCGCCAGCTATAAAACGGTTTGGGAAATGCCATCGAATAAAATCCTGACTTGAATTTTGCTGCAAAGCAGCATACCATATTTTATCAAAACAGTAAAGCCGATAAGATACCAATTAAGCCCCTGCCAGAACCAGAACGGCTTACCCATCCAAAACCTTAATTTGAAAAAGGTTCTACGCAATTACGAGGGTTGTCTGCCATAGAGATAATAAAAGCGGCTGAACCGGTCGATAGATATAGCAGAATATCTTTTCAGGAGCGGTAAAATGAATACCACCAAAACACAGTTCAATATCGGTCTCGACGGCTCGCACAGCGCTGTCGAAACTTTGAGAGCATCGAGCATTTTCGGTTCGAACGTTCGCCGCAATGATGGCGCCAGCCTGCTGCGGGGTCGCTGAAGCAGATGGAAATATCGACGAAGCCACCCAGTGGCATGCGCGATTTTCTGCCCGCCGAGCTGGTCAGAAGACGTCATGTCATCAACACCATCCAAAATATCTACGAAAAATACGGCTTTGTTCCGATCGAAACCCCTTCGATTGAAAACCTCAGCACTCTGCTCGGCAAATACGGTGACGAAGGCGATCAGCTGCTGTTCCGCATTCTACACCGCCGTGACAAACTTGCAAGAGCGCTTGAAAAAAACGAAGTCGAAGAAAAAGACCTCGGTGATCTTGGCCTGCGCTATGACCTGACCTTACCTCTGGCACGGCTGGTAGCCAACAACCCGGATCTGCCGAAGTTTTTCAAACGCTATCAGATTCAGCCGGTATGGCGGGCAGACCGCCCCGGCAAAGGTCGTTTTCGCGAATTTCTTCAGTGCGACGTCGATATAACCGGCAGCAAATCGCTGCTGGCCGAAGCCGAAGTCTGCTCTGCCGTCTGCGAAGTTCTTCTGAAACTTGGTTTCAGTAATTTCGAAATTCACATAAACCATCGTCAGCTGCTGAAAAGTTTGATAAAAGCTGCCGGTATCGGCCTTGAAAACGAAGGCAACGCTCTGGTTGCAGTTGACAAACTCGACAAAATCGGCGTCGACGGAGTAGCCAAAGAACTTGGTCAACGCGGCATCAGCGAAGAACAGACCCGCAGCCTGCTGGCGCTTATTCAGCGCCCCTGCGGCCTCAGCGAAACCGCCGAGCTCGACCGTCTCAAGGCCGGACTGGCGGCAGACACCGAAGCTCTGGCAGCCATTCAGCAGCTTGCCGATCTCAGCGCCCTGCTGAAAAGCACCCCGGCCGCAGGCCACTTCAATATTGACGCTTCGCTTGCCCGTGGTCTTGGCTATTATACCGGCCCGATCTTTGAGATACGTTCACCCGATTTCAGCGGCAGTCTTGGCGGTGGCGGTCGTTACGACGGCCTGATCGGCATGTTCAAAGGCAGTGAAATACCGGCAGTTGGTTTTTCGATCGGCTTCGAACGCCTGGTTCTGGTGCTCGAAGAAAAGGGCCTGTTCGGCCAGCTTGGCTGTGGGCCAGAAGTCATGATCTGCCACTTTGCCGACGTTTCTGACGCCAAAGTTCTCGAAGCGGCCAATTGCCTGCGCGAAGCCGGCGTCAAAGTCGAAATCTACCCGGAGACCCCGAAACTCGGGAAGCAGATTGCTTATGCCGAAACGGCCGGCGCAGCTTTTGCGGCCATAATCGGCGCGACCGAGGCCGAAAACTGTACCCTGTCACTGAAAAATCTGGTGACTGGCGAGCAGCAGACACTACCCTGGAAAGAAGCCGCCGCGCACATCAAAAAGCCCTGACCTGATTCAACCGGAAACCCGAAAAATATCTGCCAGCAGAGTTTTTCGGGTTTTTTATTTTTTTTGTCAGAAAAAGCTAAGGCATCGGGGGCAAACTTCCGATAGGTATTGAAGAAAAGAAATCAGGAGGCAGCAAATGAACGTCGGAAACTACAGTCAGTCGACCATTAATATCTTCAATGCCCGGCAGACCGCCAGAAATAACGAATCGAAAATCAATCTCGAAGACGAAGACCGCCGCAACCGCGACAGTGCTTTTAAACGTGACGATCTCGTAAGCCAGTTCTGGAACATGACCGACTCAATGCCACGCGCCAATCAGGTTGCCTTCGCAGCCTCGATCGTTGCCAACCGCATCATGAAGCAGGGAATCACTGATGAAAACAAGTCTTTCCTGCAGAATATCAGTAACCGCTTCTCACCCGAAGAAATCGGCAATCTCAAAAAACAGGTGCTCAATCACCCGGCGGTACAAAACCAGAACAGCAGCGATGTCGAAACCTTCCTGCAGGATTTTGACAAGTTTCTTACCAGCCAGGAAGGCGGCAATGGTGCCCCGGCCCGCAAACAGCAGGTCAGCCCGCGTCTGCGCAATCCTGACGAAATCTTCTTTCAGACTACCCTCAAACATGAGGCCACTACCAGACCAACTATCGACTTGTATCGGGTGGCAGCTGCCGTCTGATATTTCCTCTCCCTCTAATACGTCTTTGCTCTGTATCGCCGGTTCGACCGGCGATTTTTTTTATTCCCGAACCGCTTATCTCAGCAGTGAAAGAATACCCTGGGCGTTGCTGTTGGCCTGAGCGACCATGGCCTGAGCCGACTGCTGCATGACCTGGTTGCGGGTGAATTCGATCATTTCGCTGGCGATATCGGCATCTCTGATTATCGATTCAGAAGAACTGGCATTGGTGTGCATGTTGCGCAGGTTGTTGATGGCATATTCAAGGCGGTTCTGGTAAGCACCGAGTTTGGCACGTTCCGACGAAACCATGTCGATTGCCTTGTTGAGTCTGCCAAGAGCTCTTTCGGCACCTTCTACGGTGGTCATATCGAGGTTGTCGACGCCAAGGGCTTTTGCGGTCATTTCTGAAAACGACACCTTCATCACTTCAGCCTGATTGGCACCGATATGATACTGGTTATCGTTATCCTGAACGTGCATGCGGAAGTTGGTATCGCCGGTTCCGGTTTTGCTGCCTTCAGTGATACCGAAGTAGCGCATGAAGCTGGCGCCGGCAGAGGCTACCGAACCGATTGCAGTTGAAGTCACAGATTTGATGCTGACGACGCTTGACCAGGCAACCCCTTCCGAAACGTTGTTGCGACCGATGCGGGTCGAAGTGAAAACCATGGCATTATCGATCTGATCGACGCGCACGGCGACACCGGCGTTCTGCAGGTCGGCATTGAACTGTGCCTGCATTTCGCTGAAACTGATCATATCGGCAACGGTAGCGACACCGGGTTCTGCTGACATGGCATCGGCGAGAACAATGATGGTTGAATTGATGCTGTCACCGATTTCGAGAGCGGCAACGTCGTTGTTGTTGAGATCAGCCTGGAACCGGCTGAAGCCCCAAACGGTCTTTTCAGTGTTTTTACTGCTGTCGACCGAGCTGCCATAAACGCCATCTCTGAAACCGAGAACATTTGAAGGATGCGAGAAAGAAATCGTGATGCCGTTACCGATAGTTGCTGCCACAGAGGCCGGGCGGGCATATTCGAGTCTGATTTCGCCATCAGAGACAGAGGCGCTGAGACCTTTGATCGATACCGGGCCGCTGGCGGTAGAAATCTGCATGTTGAAGCTGCGGGCAATGCCTTCGAGAGTGCTGTAACCGCTGGCAACGATCAGATTCATGGTCTGGCCGCCGGCTTCAACGAGTATGCTTTCGGTTGCCGAAAAGTAGAGACCTTCTTCGAGGCCGCGTGAACCGGCAATCTGAGCTGCCTGAGAATCGAACTGAATATCGATGCCGCTCAGCAGACCGGCAGCGCGGTCACAGTCGACCTGAGTGGTTCTGACATTATTTTCGCGGTCGGTAAGAGTGACTTCGACGAAGTTGTCTTTGGCGGCTCTGACAGTCGAGAAGCCGAGAGAATCGATCAGGCCCTGCTGGCCAGCAAAGCTGACGCGGCCCTTTTCCCCGATGAAGCCTGAGTTGACTTCGAGATAGCCACCGAGGCCGGCTACCAGAGTCTGGGCTGTGGCAACGACACCGGCAGTCGAACTGCTGATACCGAGACCCTCTTTATCGTCGACCATGGCGGTCTGAATCTGCTGTGCCAGGTTGTCGAGAGTGGTGTAGGCATCGATATAGACTTCGGCAGTGCGTGAATTGCCGTGCAGGGTCAGTGTCTGGGGTTCTTCGAGCTGAAAAACGCCATTGGCATCGTAGAGCTGTGCGATGCTGAGCAGCATGGTGTCGCCCTTTGCCAACTGGTTGCTGTCGCGCAGCGTCATGATTTTGGTGCGCTGCAGTTCAGCAGACCCGCCTGCGAGCAGGGCAAGACTGACCTTGTAATCACCGCCCTCACTGGCAGCACCGACCACCAGACCGCGCGCCTGCGCTGAACTGGTACTGATTACGGCACTCTGGCTGCCATCAAGCAGTTTTTTTGTATTGAATTCGGTATTGTGGGCAATGCGATTGATATCGTCACGCAGCTGCACGACCTCTTTCTGAATTTCGAGACGATCGTTGCTGGTGAGCGTGTCGTTCGCTGACTGAATCGCCAGTTCACGCATGCGGTGCAGAATGCTGTGAGTTTCGTTAAGAGCACCCTCAGCGGACTGAATCATCGAGATTCCGTCCTGGGCGTTCATGGTGGCCCGAGCCAGGCCACGTACCTGCCGTCGAAGTTTTTCGCTTATGGTGAGACCGGCGGCGTCATCGGCCGCACGGTTGATTCGCAAGCCAGAACTAAGTCTTTCGACTGATTTTTCAAATCGACCCGATACCCCTACAAGTTCACTGTATGCAGCGGTTGCCGGGATATTATGATTAACTCTAAGTGACATATTGATTCCTCCTTGAATCTGATGTTTCGCGCGTCCCTGCGCGAGCGGCTCACAAGCACTCCAGAAGATTCAGTTGTCAGTTAATTACCCGGTAAAAACACCTCCGCATATTTATGCCGTAACCGTAGTCATGGCAGGTTCTCTTACGGCAGGTGCGGCAGTTTTTTTAACGATTCTAAAGCAAAAAGTCGCCCCGTTTCCGGGGCAACTTTTTTAGCTGCATTGGAATACTGCGGCTGATTATTTGAGCAACTGCAGAACTCCCTGTGGGATCATGTTGGCCTGAGCCAGCATTGCAGTACCAGACTGAGAGACGATCTGGTTTCTGGTGAACTCGATCATTT